>NZ_JAYDCJ010000005.1 GCF_034555935.1 Marinobacter qingdaonensis | reverse complement strand
AAGTGAAACAGGCCTGCGCCGATGGTAGTGTGGCACTTGCCCATGTGAGAGTAGGTCATCGTCAGACTCCTAATACCAAAAACCCCAATCGCCCAGCGGTTGGGGTTTTTTATTGCCTGTAAAAAAAGCCCGGATAGCCGCCCGAAAAGCTGGTGGCCTTTGTTTTTTCGGCCCGCCTGGTGTTTAATCCGGCGGTACTCACTGTTCCGACCGGAAGACGTCTGATGAAGTCCAAAGCTTTGATTACCCTGTTAAGCGATGGCGCCGTGCACTCCGGCGAATCCCTGGCCACTGCGCTTGGGGTGAGTCGCACCGCTGTGTGGAAGCAAATCCGCCGTGCGATGGAGGAGGGGTTCCGGATTGAAACCATCCGGGGGCGGGGCTATCAGCTGCTGTCGACCGTGGATCTGCTGGATCGGGACGACATTCTGGCGGAACTGGCGCCGGAAACCCGGACCGGGTTGTCGCTTCGGGTACTGGACGAAGTGGACTCCACCAACGCCGAGGTGGTGCGCCAGATCGCAAATGGCGTCGATGGTGTGCCAGTCACCATCGCAGACTGCCAGACCGCTGGTCGAGGCCGGCGTGGCCGAGCCTGGAGCAGTCCCCGAGGCCAGAATCTGTACCTGAGCATGGGGCTGACTTTTCATGGTGGCTTTGCCGTGCTGGACGGACTCAGTCTGGTGCTTGGCGTGGCAGTCGCCAATGCCCTGGAGGGGCTGGGCGCCGAGGGTATAGGGCTAAAATGGCCGAATGATATCTTTCTGCCGCAGGGCAAACTCGGCGGGATTCTGGTTGAGTTGCAGGGCGAGCTTCAGGAAGGGGTCGTGCAGGTCATCGCCGGCATCGGGATTAATGTCCACATGGCCGATGCCAAAGAGGTGGATCAACCATGGAGCAGTCTGGGTGGATTTTACCCGGGCCAGTCCTGGTCCCGAAACCGGATCGCTGCCGCTATCATCAATGCGGTTCAGGATTCAGTAAGGATTTTTGCCGAGTATGGCTTCCAGGAATTCCGGGCACCCTGGCAGCAGCGGGACATCTTTGCCGGCCGTTCGCTCCAGGCTCGGGATGGTACGGTTAATGGCATGGGTTGCGGTATCGATGAGGGTGGTAACTATCTCGTGCGCACCGAAAGCGGAACGGTTGCGGTGCGAGCCGGTGAAATTTCCCTGAGGGTGTCGCCGTGAAGTTGCTGGTTGATGCCGGCAACTCCCGGCTGAAATGGCGCCTGGACGATCAGGGGCGCGTGGTCTCAAAGGGAATCGGTGCCCTCGACGAGCCCGAATGGCTGGCCGGCCTGGGGCCTTTTGCGGATAAGATTAGCGGGGTTGCCGTATCGACGGTGGCCTCGGAAGGCAGGCGTCTGGACTTGGCCAGCCAGTTGGCGCGGTTGACCTCCGCGCCGGTCCGTTTTCACTGGGCTGAACCCCAGAGGTCCGGTTTGGTCAACGGCTACACGGATTGCCAGAAAATGGGTGCGGACCGCTGGCACGCCATGTATGCCGCTTGGCGTCGCAGTGATCAGGGTGTGGCCGTGGTGGATGCCGGCAGCGCCGTTACGGTCGACTACGTGTCTGCCGGGGGGCAGCACCTCGGTGGCTTCATTTTACCCGGCCTGCAAATGATGGTGCGCAGCCTTCGGACGGACGCCGCCCGTATCGGGTTTGATCCGAGCCAAGCGCTGGATACGACGCCCGGGCTCTCCACCACCCAGTGCGTGAATCATGGCCTGGCCTGGTTAACGGCGGCGATGGTCGGGCGGATTCACGACGACGTCAAGCGCGCCGGATTGAGGCAAGTGCTGGTCACGGGAGGCGATGCTGATCGCCTGGTTGGCCTCGGCCTGAACGCGGTAGTGGCTCGGGAGCTGGTGCTGGATGGGTTGGCGCTGATTGACGAGGAGGATCAGAGGCCATGAGGTGGCTGGTCTTGTTCCTGGTGCTCGTCAACATCGTTGTCTGGTATGGGGCGGAAGCGCTCCAGCCGCCACCTGTGTCCGGCGCAGTGGGCGCAGGTAACTTACCGCGCGTGGCCAGTCTCAAGAGCGAAGCGCCGCCAGAACCCCCGGAGCCTGCGAGCGACGCGGCAGGGGCGGCGCCGGTACAGGCTGCCGCAGCCCAGTCGCAGCCCGAGCCCCCGGGGCTGGCCTGCGTGCGTCTGGGTTGGTTTGATAGTCGCGAGGTGGGGGAGGCTCTGGTGGCTAGCCAGCCTCTGGCCGACGAGGTGGGTATGGTGCTGGAAGAGCGGGTCCGCGAGCTTCCCTCTTTTCATTGGGTGATTATCCCGCCGCAGCCCAGGCCGGTTGCTCTGAAGCAGTTCCGGGGCATTCAGCGCCAGGGCATTGACTCCTACCTGGTGACCGAGGGCGAGAACCGAAACGCCATTTCCCTGGGGCTGTTCGAGTCCCGCTCGGCTGCAATATCCGTGCTTGAAGAAAAAAAAGGCCAGAATCTTAACGCAGTACTGGCCAACTTCCCCCGAAATCAGATAAGCTACGCGCTCGTTTTTAAGGCTGAGCCCGACCTCGCGGAGGATCTGGTTCAGGCGGTCGAGGCTGGCCGCGGCAGCAATTTTGATTTCATTGAAATCAACCCCTGTGAGGGTGTTGCAACGGCCGAAAAAAGTCCGTAGTATACCGCCCTCGCTGACGAGGCGAATGTGAGCTGGCGTAGCTCAGTTGGTAGAGCAGCTGACTTGTAATCAGCAGGTCGGGGGTTCGATTCCGTCCGCCAGCTCCACTTTAAGTTTTAACGGTTTCGCGGATGCGGGACTGACTCGGAGGGGTTCCCGAGTGGCCAAAGGGATCAGACTGTAAATCTGACGGCATCGCCTTCGCAGGTTCGAATCCTGCCCCCTCCACCACTAATTGCTTGCGGGCATCGTATAGTGGCTATTACCTCAGCCTTCCAAGCTGATGACGCGGGTTCGATTCCCGCTGCCCGCTCCAATTTGGTTTGCAATGCTCATGTAGCTCAGTCGGTAGAGCACACCCTTGGTAAGGGTGAGGTCGGCGGTTCAAATCCGCCCATGAGCTCCATTATTAATCCGGTCAACGTTATGATCCAGGTTGATTAGGGAGATTGGTCGAATGTCTAAAGAAAAGTTTGATCGCAGTAAGCCGCACTTGAACGTTGGCACCATTGGTCACGTTGACCATGGTAAGACCACTCTGACCGCTGCTCTGACTCGTGTATGTCACGAAGTTTGGGGTACAGGTTCTGCGAGCGCGTTCGACCAGATCGATAACGCACCGGAAGAGAAGGCGCGTGGTATCACCATCGCGACTTCCCACGTTGAGTACGACTCACCGACCCGTCACTACGCACACGTAGACTGCCCGGGCCACGCTGACTATGTGAAGAACATGATCACTGGTGCGGCGCAGATGGACGGCGCGATCCTGGTTTGCTCCGCTGCTGACGGCCCCATGCCGCAGACTCGTGAGCACATCCTGCTGTCCCGTCAGGTTGGCGTTCCTTACATCGTTGTGTTCCTGAACAAGGCCGACATGGTCGACGATGAAGAGCTGCTCGAGCTGGTTGAGATGGAAGTTCGTGATCTGCTGAGCCAGTACGACTTCCCGGGTGACGACACTCCGATCATCACCGGTTCCGCGCTGATGGCGCTGGAAGGCAAGGATGACAACGAGATGGGTACTACCGCTGTTAAGAAGCTGGTAGAAGCCCTGGACGACTACATCCCTGAGCCGGAGCGTGCGATCGATCAGCCGTTCCTGATGCCGATCGAGGACGTATTCTCCATCTCTGGTCGTGGTACCGTTGTTACCGGCCGTGTTGAGCGTGGCATCATCAAGACTGGTGATGAAGTTGAGATCGTGGGTATCCGCGAGACTCAGAAGACCACCTGTACTGGTGTTGAGATGTTCCGCAAGCTGCTCGACGAAGGTCGTGCGGGTGAGAACATCGGTGCGCTGCTGCGTGGCACCAAGCGTGACGACGTAGAGCGTGGCCAGGTTCTGTGTGTGCCGGGTTCCATCAAGCCGCACACCAAGTTCGAGTGCGAAGTGTACGTACTGAGCAAGGAAGAAGGCGGTCGTCATACTCCGTTCTTCAAGGGCTACCGCCCGCAGTTCTACTTCCGTACCACCGACGTAACCGGTTCTTGCGAACTGCCGGAAGGCGTAGAAATGGTTATGCCGGGTGACAACGTGAAGATGAGCGTTACCCTGATCGCTCCGATCGCCATGGAAGATGGCCTGCGCTTCGCGATTCGCGAAGGTGGCCGTACCGTTGGTGCCGGCGTGGTTGCCAAGATCATCGAGTAATTCGCTCGACGAAAGTGCACTGAGTTGTTTCGGTGCAGGCCAGTAGCTCAATTGGCAGAGCAGCGGTCTCCAAAACCGCAGGTTGGGGGTTCGATTCCCTCCTGGCCTGCCATTTTTAAACATCCGGATACATAAGTTGATTCCTATGGAGTCAAAAGCCGTTCAGTCAACCAGCCGTTTCGATTTTGCGAAGTGGCTGGTTGTTTTCGTTCTGATTGCCGCCGGTGTGGTTGGGAATCAGTATTTTAGTGCCGAGTCTCTGCTGTATCGGGTTCTGGCTCTCGTAGGTCTCGCCATTGTGGCGGCCCTGGTGGCCCTGCAGACCGATCGCGGTCGCCGTTTCGCGGCGCTGCTGAAAGAAGCGCGGGTAGAGATCCGGAAAGTCGTTTGGCCCACCAGGCCGGAGCTGGTGCAGACCACGGTTATTGTGGTTGTGTTCGTACTGGTTGTGGCTCTGTTGTTGTGGGGTATGGACTCGCTGATCAGTTGGCTGGTCGCCGGGTTTATCGGTTAACAGGAGTGGGCAATGGCTAAGCGCTGGTACGTCGTACATGCGTATTCTGGCTTTGAAAAGCACGTAATGCGCACCCTGAAAGAGCGCGTTGCGCTGAATGGCATGGAAGATAAATTCGGCGAAATCCTGGTCCCGACCGAAGAAGTGGTCGAGATGAGAGAGGGTAAGAAGCGCAAGAGTGAGCGCAAGTTCTACCCGGGATACGTACTCGTGCAGATGGAAATGGACGACGGCACGTGGCACCTTGTTAAGAATACGCCGCGCGTTTTGGGCTTTATCGGCGGTACGAAGGACAAGCCGGCGCCCATCACAGAGCGCGAGGCGGAAGCAATCCTGCGTCGAGTCGAGAGCGGTGCCGAGAAGCCCAAGCCGAAGACTCTGTTTGAGCCAGGTGAGATTGTTCGCGTCATTGAAGGACCGTTTGCGGACTTCAATGGTGTGGTCGAGGAAGTTGACTACGACAAGAGTCGGGTCAAGGTCGCTGTTCTGATTTTCGGTCGTTCAACTCCGGTAGAGCTGGAGTTTGGGCAGGTCGAGAAGGACTGATCAGGGCCTGAAAATCTGAAAGCTCGCGCGCTTTTGCGACGCGGGCTTTTTGTGTCTGCATGTAGCAGTTGTGAAACAGGGGAGCCGAAAGGCGTTTGAACCCACAGGAGAACTATCATGGCAAAGAAGATCGAAGCCTATATCAAGCTTCAGGTTGCCGCCGGTAAGGCCAACCCAAGTCCCCCCGTAGGTCCGGCGCTGGGTCAGCGCGGGGTAAACATCATGGAATTCTGTAAGGCGTTCAACGCCCAGACCCAGGACATGGAGCCTGGTCTGCCGATTCCGACCGTGATTACCGTCTACAGCGACCGTAGCTTCACGTTCATCACCAAGACTCCGCCGGCCCCGGTTCTGCTGAAGAAGGCCGCTGGCATCAAGAGCGGCTCCGGTCGTCCGAATACCGAGAAAGTCGGTACCGTGACCCGCGAGCAGCTGGAAGAGATCGCCAAGACCAAAGAGCCGGATTTGACTGCAGCCGATATGGATGCAGCGGTTCGTACCATCGCCGGAACAGCCCGCAGCATGGGCCTGAACGTGGAGGGCCTGTAACATGGCTAAGCTGAGCAAGCGTCAGAAGCTGATTCGCGAAAAGGTCGATTCTACCCGCGCCTACTCCGTGGACGAGGCCGTTGCCCTGCTGGTTGAGCTGGGTCAGAACGTCAAGTTCAAGGAGTCTGTGGACGTTGCCGTAAATCTGGGCGTTGATGCGCGTAAATCGGACCAAGTGGTTCGTAGCAGCACCGTTCTGCCCCACGGCACTGGCAAGTCTGTGCGTGTTGCAGTATTCACCCAGGGCGCCAACGCCGAGAAAGCCACTGCTGCTGGCGCAGACGTGGTTGGTATGGACGACCTGGCTGACGAAGTTAAGAAAGGCAACATGGATTTCGACGTGGTTATCGCCACTCCGGACGCCATGCGTGTCGTTGGCCAGCTGGGCCAGATCCTGGGCCCTCGTGGCCTGATGCCGAACCCGAAGGTCGGTACCGTGACCCCGGACGTTGAGACTGCGGTCAAGAACGCCAAGGCTGGTCAGGTTCGCTACCGCACCGACAAGAACGGCATTATCCACGCTCCGCTGGGTAACGTTGAATTCTCTGCTCAGAACATCAAGGAAAACCTTGAAGCTCTGATCGCAGACCTGAAAAAGGCCAAGCCTTCATCGGCGAAGGGCGTGTATCTGAAGAAGATCACCGTTTCTTCGACCATGGGTCCTGGCCTGACTATCGATCAGAGCGGTCTGGCTATCTGATCCTCTGAACGGTAGTTACTTTGTAGTCTAGGCGGAAGCCAAGGCTGTCAAAGACCGCAGGCCCCCGAGGCCCTCCGCGTGCAGAGGGTCACAAGGGTTAAAGCAACGCCTGCGCAGACGGTGTGAAGACGTTCTCTCTGAACCCAAACACCGTTAAGGCGCCCGCAAGGGCAATGATGGGTTTGCCGGGAAAGACCCGGCGAAATCGAGGAGAAATCCAGTGGCAATTAGACTCGAAGACAAGAAAGCGATCGTCGCTGAAGTCAACGAGACTGCCGGTGGTGCTCTGTCTGTGGTAATGGCTGACTACCGTGGTGTCACTTCCGGTGACATGACGGCGCTTCGTGCCAAAGCTCGTGCCGAAAATGTGGTCCTGAAGGTTGTTCGTAACAACCTGGCGAAGATCTCAATTCGCGGTACTGAGTTTGAGTGCATCGATGAAGCGTTGGTTGGTCCGACTCTGCTGGCCTTCTCTATGGAAGATCCGGGCGCGGCTGCGCGTCTGCTGAAGGATTTTGCCAAAGAGAAAGAAGCGTTCGAAATCAAAGGTCTTGCAGTCGGCGGTGAGCTGATGGGCGCAGACCAGATCGATCGCCTCGCCAAGCTGCCGACACGTCACGAGGCGTTGTCTATGCTGGCCGCGGTTACACAGGCTCCGATCACCAAGCTGGCACGTACACTGAACGAAGTTCCTTCGAAAGTGACGCGTGCAGTAGCGGCAGTTCGAGACCAGAAGCAAGAAGCTGCTTGATTCTGTTGAACACCATTTTTTATTTTTTTGGGAGAAAGTCATGGCTCTGTCTAACGAAGACATTTTGAACGCAATCGCAGAAATGAGCGTAATGGACGTAGTTGCGCTTGTTGAAGCAATGGAAGAGAAGTTCGGCGTATCTGCCGCTGCAGCCGTTGCTGCTGCACCTGCAGCTGCCGGCGGCGACGCTGCCGCTGCTGAAGAGCAGACCGAATTTGACGTTGTTCTGACCGGTGCCGGTGAGAAGAAAGTCAACGTAATCAAGGCCGTTCGTGAACTGACCGGCCTGGGTCTGAAAGAAGCGAAGGAAATGGTCGACGGCGCGCCTTCCACCATCAAGGAAGCCGCTAGCAAAGACGACGCTGAAGAAGCCAAGAAGAAGCTTGAGGAAGCAGGCGCTTCTGTTGAGCTCAAGTAAGAGTCGGCCTTTGATCGACACCGTGCATTAAGCATGGACGGGCTGGTGGCTTATGCCACCGGCCTTTTTCTGTTTGTTGTATATGCTATAGAGTCTGGTGAGCACTTACAGGTCGATGTCAGATCTATAACCTACAGCCAGAGTCTTGTTCAAGACGGCGCGATAAGCCGAGCAATTCGGCCCCGAAGCAGAACAATGGTTGCTTCTTGATACCAGGTATCAGGTCTAAAGCTGGGGAATGCAGATGACTTACTCCTACACTGAGAAAAAGCGGATTCGCAAAGATTTTAGTAAATTGCCTTCCGTGATGGATGTCCCCTATTTGCTGTCTATTCAGCTGGATTCGTTCCGGGACTTCCTGCAAATGGAAGCCGCACCAGAGGACCGTCGGGAAACCGGTCTTCACGCAGCATTCAAATCCGTATTCCCGATTGTCAGTTACTCTGGCAACGCCGCGCTCGAATACGTGAGTTACCGTATCGGTGAGCCGGTTTTCGATGTCAAGGAATGCCAGCTTAGGGGCGTAACCTATGCAGCGCCGCTGCGGGTGAAAGTCCGCCTTATCATCTATGATAAGGAATCGTCCAACAAGGCGATCAAGGACATCAAAGAGCAGGAAGTCTACATGGGCGAAATGCCCTTGATGACTGAAAACGGTACCTTCGTTATCAATGGTACCGAGCGTGTAATCGTTTCCCAGCTGCACCGCTCGCCGGGTGTGTTCTTCGATCACGACAAGGGCAAGACCCATTCCTCCGGCAAGCTGTTGTACTCTGCCCGGGTGATTCCTTACCGTGGCTCCTGGCTCGATTTCGAGTTCGATCCGAAGGACTCCGTGTTCGTTCGTATCGACCGTCGCCGGAAGCTGCCTGCCTCTATCCTCCTGCGCGCTCTGGGTTACACCTCCGAGCAGATGCTGGAGATGTTTTTCGAAACCAGTAAGTTCAGCCTGGGCGCCGATGTGTGCAAGCTGGAGCTGGTGCCAAGCCGTCTGCGTGGCGACATTGCGACCTTCGACATCAAGGACAACGACGGCAAGGTCATTGTCGAGGAAGGTCGTCGTATCACCGCTCGCCACATCAAGCAGCTTGAAAAAGCCGGCATCAGCGAGCTGGAAGTGCCGACCGAGTACCTGCACGGTCGGGTTCTGGCCAAGGACATGGTCGACACCAAGACTGGCGAAGTGCTGGTCGAGTGTAACTCCGAACTGACCGAAGAGCTGATCACCAAGATCCTGGACGCGGGTGTTACCGAGATTGAGACTCTGTACACCAACGACCTCGATTGTGGTCCGTTCATGTCCGACACCCTGCGCATCGACCCGACCCGCACCCCGCTGGAAGCGCTGGTCGAGATTTACCGCATGATGCGCCCGGGCGAGCCGCCCACCAAGGAGTCGGCGGAAAACCTGTTCAACAACCTGTTCTTCTCCGAAGAGCGGTATGACCTGTCCGCCGTTGGCCGGATGAAGCTGAACCGTCGCCTGCGTCGTGAAGAGAGCACGGGCGAAGGCATCCTGACCCACGAAGACATCATCGACGTGCTCAAGACGTTGATCGATATCCGTAATGGTCAGGGCAACGTCGACGACATCGATAACCTCGGTAACCGTCGGGTTCGGTGTGTCGGTGAAATGGCCGAGAACCAGTTCCGTGTTGGTCTGGTGCGGGTTGAGCGCGCGGTGCGCGAGCGTCTGAGCCTGGCCGAGAGCGAAGGCCTGATGCCGCAGGACCTGATCAACGCCAAGCCGGTGGCAGCCGCGGTCAAGGAGTTCTTCGGCTCCAGCCAGCTGTCCCAGTTCATGGACCAGAATAACCCGCTGTCCGAAGTGACTCACAAGCGCCGGATCTCGGCCCTTGGCCCAGGCGGTCTGACCCGTGAGCGTGCCGGCTTCGAAGTCCGGGACGTACACCCGACCCACTACGGTCGCGTGTGTCCAATCGAGACGCCGGAAGGTCCGAACATCGGTCTGATCAACTCCCTGGCGACCTACGCCCGTTCCAACTCCTACGGCTTCCTGGAAAGCCCGTACCGGAAGGTGGTCGATGGCGTGGTGACCGACGAAGTGGTGTACCTGTCGGCCATCGAGGAAAGCAACTACGTCATCGCCCAGGCAAGCGCGGCGATGGACGAGGAAAGCAAGCGCCTCACCGATGAGCTGGTAACCGTTCGCCACCAGAACGAATTCACCGTGATGCCGCCGGAAAGCGTCAACTTCATGGACGTGTCGCCGCGTCAGGTTGTGTCCGTGGCGGCATCCCTGATTCCGTTCCTGGAGCACGACGACGCCAACCGGGCCCTGATGGGTGCCAACATGCAGCGTCAGGCGGTTCCGACCCTGCGTTCCCAGGTGCCGCTGGTCGGTACCGGTGTTGAGCGTACCGTGGCTCAGGATTCCGGTGTCTGTGTCACTGCCCGTCGCGGTGGTGTGATTGAGAGCGTTGACGCCGCCCGTATCGTTGTTCGTGTGAACAACGAAGAGACCGAGGCCGGTGACGCGGGTGTGGATATCTACAACCTCACCAAGTACACCCGGTCCAACCAGAACACCTGCATCAACCAGCGCTCGATCGTTCGTCAGGGCGATAACGTGGCCCGTGGTGACGTGCTGGCCGACGGTCCGTCCGTCGATCTGGGTGAGCTGGCCCTGGGTCAGAACATGCGCATCGCGTTCATGCCCTGGAACGGCTACAACTTCGAGGACTCCATCCTCATTTCCGAGAAAGTGGTGCAGGAAGACCGCCTGACCACCATCCACATTCAGGAACTGACCTGTGTGGCGCGGGACACCAAGCTGGGCAGCGAGGAAATCACCGCCGACATCCCGAACGTGGGTGAGAGCGCGCTGGCCAAGCTGGATGAGTCTGGCATTGTCTACATCGGCGCCGAAGTGGGCCCCGGGGACATCCTGGTGGGCAAGGTGACGCCGAAGGGCGAGACCCAGCTGACTCCGGAAGAGAAGCTGCTGCGTGCGATCTTCGGTGAGAAGGCGTCTGACGTGAAAGACACCTCCTCCCGGGTTCCGACCGGTACCCGCGGTACCGTTATCGATGTCCAGGTCTTTACCCGTGACGGCATCGAGAAGGACCAGCGTGCCCAGTCCATCGAGAAGGAGCAGCTGGATCAGTACCGCAAGGACCTGAAGGACGAATACCGGATCGTTGAAGGTGCCACCTTCGAGCGTCTGATGAACGCGCTGAAGGGGCAGGAAGTGATCAGTGGTCCTGGCCTGAAGAAGGGTGCGACCCTGGACGAGAGCTACCTGGGCGAGCTCGAGCGCGCGGACTGGTTCAAGCTGCGGATGAAGGACGACAGCCTGAACGAGCTGCTGGAGAAGTCCGAGCAGGGCCTGGAAGATCGCAAGAAAGAGCATGAGGCTCGCTTCGACGACAAGAAGGGCAAGCTGCAGCAGGGCGACGACCTGGCGCCGGGCGTGCTCAAGATCGTCAAGGTGTACCTGGCAATCAAGCGTCGGATCCAGCCGGGTGACAAGATGGCCGGCCGTCACGGTAACAAGGGTGTTATCTCCTCGGTCATGCCGATCGAAGACATGCCCTACGACGAGTACGGCAACACCGTCGACGTGGTGCTGAACCCGCTGGGTGTACCGTCGCGGATGAATGTGGGTCAGGTCCTGGAAACCCATCTGGGTGCCGCTGCCAAGGGTCTGGGTGAGCGTATCAGCCAGATGCTGGACGAGCAGCGCAAGGTGGCTGAGCTGCGCAAGCTGCTGGACGAGATCTACAACCACTCGGACGAAGTGTTCAAGGTGGACCTGGATTCGCTCAGCGACAAGGAGATCCTGGAGCTGTGCGGCAACCTGCGCTCAGGTGTACCCATGGCGACGCCGGTCTTCGATGGCGCCAAGGAAGCCGAAGTCAAGCGCATGCTGGAGCTGGCTGGCCTGAGCACCACCGGTCAGACCAAGCTGTACGACGGCCGCACAGGCGATGCCTTTGATCGTCCGGTGACCGTGGGCTACATGTACATCCTGAAGCTGAACCACCTGATCGACGACAAGATGCACGCTCGTTCCACCGGTTCCTACAGCCTGGTTACCCAGCAGCCGCTGGGTGGTAAGGCGCAGTTCGGTGGCCAGCGCTTCGGTGAGATGGAAGTCTGGGCCCTCGAGGCCTACGGTGCGGCGTATACGCTGCAGGAAATGCTTACCGTCAAGTCTGATGACGTCAACGGTCGGACCAAGATGTACAAGAACATTGTCGATGGTGACCATCGCATGGAGCCGGGCATGCCCGAATCCTTCAACGTTCTTGTCAAGGAAATCCGCTCGTTGGGTATCGACATCGAGCTGGAATCCGAGTGAGCCGAATTGTTTTTGGCAGCGTGAGCGGGCACCCCGTGTGCCCGCCCGAGATTAACGCCATCCGGAGCTTTTACTGATGAAAGATTTGCTGAATCTTCTCAAGAGCCAGAACCAAAGCAAGGAATTTGATGCCATCCGCATTGGTCTGGCATCGCCTGACATGATTCGCTCATGGTCTTTTGGCGAAGTGAAGAAGCCTGAGACCATCAACTACCGTACCTTCAAGCCGGAGCGTGACGGTCTTTTCTGTGCCAAGATTTTCGGCCCGATCAAGGACTACGAGTGCCTGTGCGGCAAGTACAAGCGCCTCAAGCATCGCGGCGTGATCTGCGAGAAGTGTGGCGTGGAAGTGGCACTGGCGAGCGTGCGTCGTGAGCGCATGGGCCACATTGAGCTGGCCAGCCCGGTCGCTCACATCTGGTTCCTGAAATCACTGCCGTCCCGCATCGGTCTGATGCTGGACATGACCCTGCGCGACATCGAGCGGGTCCTGTACTTTGAATCCTTTATCGTTATCGACCCGGGTATGACGACCCTGGAGAAGGGCCAGCTGCTGAACGATGAGCAGTACTACGAAGCCCTGGAAGAGTTCGGTGACGAATTCGACGCCCGCATGGGCGCCGAGGCGGTCAAGGAGCTGCTGGAAGGTATCGACCTGCAGGCGGAAGTGGACGCCCTGCGCGAGGAGATCCCGCAGACCAACTCCGAGACCAAGATCAAGAAGTTCAGCAAGCGCCTGAAGATCCTTGAGGCGTTCCTGTACTCAGGCAACAAGCCGGGCGACATGGTCATGACCGTGCTGCCGGTCCTGCCGCCGGATCTGCGTCCGCTGGTGCCGCTGGACGGCGGCCGGTTCGCGACCTCCGACCTGAACGATCTGTACCGTCGGGTGATCAACCGGAACAACCGTCTGAAGCGTCTGCTCGAGCTGAACGCCCCGGACATCATCGTGCGCAACGAAAAGCGCATGCTCCAGGAAGCAGTGGATGCGTTGCTGGACAACGGCCGTCGCGGCCGTGCCATCACCGGCACCAACAAGCGCCCGCTGAAGTCCCTGGCTGACATGATCAAGGGTAAGCAGGGCCGCTTCCGTCAGAACCTGCTGGGTAAACGGGTCGACTACTCCGGTCGTTCCGTGATCGTGGTTGGTCCGTACCTGCGTCTGCACCAGTGCGGTCTGCCCAAGAAGATGGCCCTGGAGCTGTTCAAGCCGTTCATTTTCTCCAAGCTGGAGCATCGCGGGCTGGCGACCACCATCAAGGCCGCCAAGAAGATGGTCGAGCGCGAGGAAGGCGTGGTCTGGGATATCCTGGACGAAGTCATCCGTGAGCACCCGATCATGCTGAACCGTGCGCCGACCCTGCACCGTCTGGGTATCCAGGCGTTTGAGCCGGTGCTGATCGAAGGCAAGGCCATTCAGCTGCACCCGCTGGTGTGTGCGGCCTACAACGCCGACTTCGACGGTGACCAGATGGCGGTACACGTACCGCTGACCCTGGAAGCCCAGCTGGAAGCCCGTGCGTTGATGATGTCCACCAACAACGTACTGTCGCCGGCCAACGGCGAGCCGATCATCGTACCGTCCCAGGACGTGGTACTCGGTCTGTACTACATGACCCGTGAGCGCGAGAGTGCGCTGGGCGAGGGCATGACCTTTGCCGACGTGAAAGAAGCGCATCGCGCCTACGGCGCTGGCAAGGTGGATCTGCAGGCCAAGGTCAAGGTTCGGGTCAAGGAAGTGGCGATTGCCGAAGACGGCTCGCGCTCCGAGGCCTACAACATTGTTGAGACCACGGTGGGTCGTGCCCTGCTGTTTGACATCGTGCCGGATGGCCTGTCCTTCGAGCTGGTCAACAAGCCGATGGTCAAGAAGGCGATCTCCAACCTGATCAACACCTGTTACCGGGATGCCGGTCTGAAAGACACCGTCATCTTTGCGGACCAGCTCATGTACATGGGCTATCACTACGCTACGGTCTCTGGCATCTCGATCGGTTTCAACGACTTCGAGATTCCGCCGGAGAAATACGAGCTGGTTGATGCCGCTTCCGAGGAAGTGAAGGACATCGAGACCCAGTACGCGTCCGGTCTGCTCACCCAGGGCGAGAAGTACAACAAGGTCATCGATATCTGGTCCCGGGCCAACGACAAGGTCTCCAAGGCCATGATGGAGCGTCTGGCGAAAGAGCAGGTCATCGGACCTGACGGCCAGCCGGTCAAGGGTGAGGACGGCGAAGACCTGATGCAGGAGTCGTTCAACTCGGTTTACATGATGGCCGACTCCGGCGCCCGGGGTTCCGCGGCCCAGATCCGTCAGCTCGCCGGTATGCGGGGCCTGATGGCCAAGCCGGACGGTTCCATCATCGAGACGCCGATCACAGCGAACTTCCGTGAGGGTCTGAACGTACTCCAGTACTTCATCTCCACCCACGGTGCTCGTAAGGGTCTGGCCGATACCGCCCTGAAGACCGCGAACTCCGGTTACCTGACCCGTCGTCTGGTTGACGTGTCCCAGGATCTGGTGGTCACCGAGGAAGACTGTGGTACCGACGAAGGTCTGCTGATGACGCCGCACATCGAAGGCGGCGACGTCGTGGTACCGCTGGGCGACCGTGTTCTGGGTCGGGTAACGGCGCGCGATGCCTTCACACCGACTGATAAGGACAACGCCGTTGTTCCGGCCGGCACCCTGCTTGACGAGAAAACCGTCGAAGCGCTGGAGCGCGCCGGTGTGGACGAGGTTTGGGTACGCTCCGCGATTACCTGTGAGACTCGCCACGGTATCTGCTCCAAGTGTTACGGCCGTGACCTGGCCCGTGGCCATCAGGTCAACGTGGGTGAGGCCGTGGGCGTCATCGCCGCCCAGTCGATCGGTGAGCCGGGTACCCAGCTGACCATGCGGACCTTCCACATCGGTGGCGCGGCAAGCCGGGCCTCCGCGGTTGACAATATTCAGGTCAAGCACGGCGGCACCGTTCGTCTGCACAACCTGAAGTCGATCGAGAAGAACGATGGCTCCCTGGTTGTGGTATCCCGCTCCTCCGCACTGGCCATTGCCGACGAGCAGGGTCGTGAGCGCGAGTGGTACAAGCTGCCGTACGGCGCCGTCCTGTCGGTCAAGCACGGCGATGCCGTCGAAGCCGGTGTGGTGGTTGCCAAGTGGGATCCGCACACTCACCCGATCATTGCCGAAGCCGAAGGCACCGCGAAGTTCGTCAACATGGATCAGGGCATTACCGTCCGGACCCAGACCGACGAGCTGACTGGCCTGTCGACCATGGAAGTGATCGACCCGAAAGAGCGTCCGGCTGCTGGTAAGGACATCCGTCCGGCGATCCAGATGCTCGACGCCAGCGGCAACGATGTCGAGCTGCCGGGTGGCGGCGCCGCGATCTACTTCCTGCCGGCCAACGCCCTGGTGACCATGGCCAACGGCGCACGGATCGAGCTGGGTGACGTGGTTGCCCGGATTCCGCAGGAAAGCTCGAAGACCCGGGACATCACCGGTGGTCTGCCGCGGGTTGCCGACCTGTTCGAGGCCCGTCGCCCGAAAGAGTCGTCCATCCTGGCGGAAATCAGCGGCATGGTGTCCTTCGGCAAGGAAACCAAGGGCAAGAAGCGCCTGGTCATCACCCCGAAAGATGGTGATGCCTACGAGGTGCTGATTCCCAAGCATCGTCAGCTCAACGTGTTCGAGGGCGAAACCGTTGAGAAGGGCGAGGTAATCTCCGACGGTCCGTCCAACCCGCACGACATTCTGCGTCTGCTGGGCGTGGTGGAACTGGCGAAGTACATCACCAATGAAATCCAGGACGTTTACCGTCTGCAGGGTGTTGTCATCAACGATAAACACATCGAGGTTATCGTGCGCCAGATGCTCCGGAAGGTAGAAATCACCGATCCGGGCGACACCTCGCTGCTGTCCGGTGACCAGGTGGAAATCACCCAGGTGCTGGAAGAGAACGAGAAGGCCAACACGGCCGACAAGGAGCCGGCGCGGTTCGATCGCCTGCTGCTGGGTATCACCAAGGCCTCCCTGGCAACCGAGTCGTTCATTTCGGCGGCGTCGTTCCAGGAGACTACTCGGGTTCTTACCGAAGGTGCGGTCACCGGCAAGCGCGATTACCTGCGCGGTCTGAAGGAAAACGTGGTGGTGGGTCGACTGATCCCGGCCGGTACCGGTCTTGCGTACCACAACGAGCGTCGTCGCAAGCGCGACCTGGAAGCCCAGGGCGTGACCGCGGCCGACGTCGAAGAAGCTCTGAGTGCCGAGCTCAACCGCGAAAGCTGAGTTGGGGCGGTGCGCCACCTCCGGGTAGTTACCTACCCGGCGGGTGGTTAAAAAGAGACCAGTCATCTTGACTGTCCAGGGGCGCAGGCTTACACTTGCGTCCCTTAAATTTTACCCCCTGTCTAGGGGGTAAGTTTCATTGATATGGTTTTTTGGAGTTTGCTTACATGGCAACGATTAATCAGTTGGTGCGTAAGCCTCGTAAGCGCAAGGTAGCCAAGAGCGACGTTCCTGCTCTCCAGGCCTGCCCTCAGCGCCGTGGTGTGTGCACTCGTGTGTACACCACAACGCCGAAGAAGCCGAACTCAGCACTGCGTAAAGTGTGCCGTGTTCGTCTGACCAACGGCTACGAGGTTTCCTCTTACATTGGTGGTGAAGGTCACAACCTTCAGGAGCACAGTGTTGTGCTGATCCGTGGCGGTCGTGTAAAGGACCTTCCGGGTGTGCGCTATCACACTGTTCGCGGAACGCTGGACACCCAGGGTGTACAGAACCGTAAGCAGGGCCGCTCCAAGTACGGTGCAAAACGACCCAAGTCCTGATGTCCCACACGGGTGTCTTTTATCGTTGCTTGTCAGAACGGTAAGAGTAAGGCTGAGTAGCATTGTGCTATCTCAGGGGTTCCTGAAGACCTTTTAGATATATTAAGGGCTTATCGATGCCTAGAAGAAGAGTTGCAGCTAAGCGGGAGATTATCCCGGATCCGAAATTCGGCAGTGCACGTCTTGCCAAGTTCATCAACCACGTGATGGAAAGCGGTAAGAAAGCGGTTGCAGAGCGCATTGTTTACGGCGCGCTCGATATTGTTGCCGAAAAATCCAAGGAAGAGCCGATCGACATGTTCGAGAAGGCCCTGGAAAACATCCAGCCGATGGTGGAAGTAAAGTCCCGTCGTGTGGGTGGTGCTACCTACCAGGTGCCCGTAGAAGTACGGCCTTCCCGTCAGAACGCGCTGGCCATGCGCTGGCTCGTAGAATTTTCACGGAAGCGCGGTGAGAAGTCCATGGCGCAGCGTCTTGCTGGCGAGATTCTGGACGCCGCTGACAGCAAAGGCTCCGCTGTTAAGAAGCGCGAAGACGTTCATCGCATGGCAGAAGCCAACAAGGCGTTCTCTCACTTCCGTTTCTAATCAGCCGAGGTTAATACAGTGGCACGCAAGACTCCTATCAAGCGTTACAGAAACATTGGTATTTGTGCGCACGTTGATGCGGGCAAGACCACGACCACCGAGCGGGTTCTGTTCTACACAGGTATCTCCCACAAGATCGGTGAGGTTCATGATGGTGCAGCTACCATGGACTGGATGGAGCAGGAGCAGGAGCGTGGTATCACCATTACCTCTGCTGCGACTACCTGTTTCTGGCAGGGCATGGACAAGCAGTATCCGGAGCACCGGATCAACATCATCGACACCCCGGGGCACGTTGACTTTACCATCGAGGTAGAGCGTTCACTGCGTGTACTGGACGGTGCCGTTGTTGTCTTCTGTGGTTCCTCCGGTGTTGAGCCGCAGTCCGAGACGGTATGGCGTCAGGCCAACAAGTACGAAGTCCCCCGCATGGTGTTCGTCAACAAGATGGACCGCGCCGGCGCGAACTTCCTGCGTGTTGTTGACCAGATCAAAAACCGTCTGGGCGCCAACTGCGTTCCCATTCAGCTGCCGATTGGCGCTGAGGACGACTTCGAAGGCGTTGTCGACCTGATCCGTAACAAGGCGATCTACTGGAACGAGGCAGACGCTGGCGCAACTTACGATCAGCGCGATGTTCCGGCGGAGATGGCCGACGAAGTGGCCAGCTACCGTGAGCAGATGGTCGAGGCCGCTGCCGAAGCCAACGAAGAGCTGATGGAGAAGTACCTCGAGGAAGGTGATTTGTCCATCGAGGACATCAAGAAGGGTCTGCGTATGCGCACCCTGGCCAACGAAATCGTTCTGGCTACCTGTGGCTCCGCGTTCAAGAACAAGGGCGTGCAGGCGGTGCTGGACTCTGTCATCGAGTTCCTGCCGGCTCCGGACGAAGTCAAGGCCATCCGTGGTGAAGTGGACGAAGACGGCACCGAGGAAACTCGTCAGGCCGACGACGACGCGCCGTTCGCCGCACTGGCGTTCAAGATCGCGACTGACCCGTTCGTGGGTACCCTGACGTTCTTCCGGGTTTACTCCGGTAAGCTCGAGTCAGGCAATGCGGTCTTCAACTCCGTGAAGGGCAAAAAAGAGCGCGTGGGCCGTATGGTTCAGATGCACTCCAAGGATCGTCAGGAGATCAAGGAAGTGCTGGCCGGCGACATCGCCGCTGCCATCGGTCTGAAGAGTGTGACCACCGGTGACACCCTGTGTGACGAGAACCACAAGATCATTCTCGAGCGCATGGAGTTCCCGGAGCCGGTTATCTCTGTAGCCGTAGAGCCGAAGTCCAAGGCCGACCAGGAAAAGATGGGCGTTGCACTGGGCAAGCTGGCCCAGGAAGATCCTTCGTTCCGTGTTCGCACCGACGAAGAGTCTGGTCAAACCATCATTTCCGGTATGGGTGAGTTGCACCTGGACATCATCGTCGACCGGATGAAGCGTGAGTTCAAGGTAGAGGCAAACATTGGTAAGCCTCAGGTTGCCTACCGCGAGCGCATCCGTAAGTCGGTTGATGTTGAAGGTAAGTTTGTTCGTCAGTCTGGTGGTCGTGGTCAGTACGGTCACGTCAAGCTGAAGCTTGAGCCGCTGCCGCTGGACGAGGAAGATGGCGAAAACTTCATCTTCGTTAACGAGATCGTTGGTGGTGTTGTTCCCAAGGAATACATCCCGGCGGTACAGCAGGGCATTGAAGAGCAGATGCAGAACGGCTGTCTGGCCGGCTATCCGCTGCTGCGCATCAAGGCCACGCTGTACGACGGCTCCTACCACGATGTCGACTCCAACGAGATGGCGTTCAAGGTCGCTGGCTCCATGGCAATGAAGAAGGGTGCGCTGGAAGCGGATCCTGCGCTGCTTGAGCCGATCATGAAGGTCGAAGTTGTGAGCCCCGAAGAGTATATGGGCGATGTTGTTGGTGACCTGAACCGTCGCCGCGGTCTGATCCAGGGTATGGATGAGTCCCCGGCTGGTAAGGTTATCCGTGCCGAAGTTCCGTTGTCGGAGATGTTCGGTTACGCCACCGACCTGCGTTCTGCAACACAGGGCCGGGCGTCATACTCGATGGAGTTTGCGGGCTACTCCGAAGCTCCCTCGAACATTGCCGATGCGATCATTAAACAGGGTTGATCCCCAGGACTTAAGAAACAGGAAGAGGTGTAACCGTGTCTAAAGAAAAATTTGACCGTAGTAAACCGCACTTGAACGTTGGCACCATTGGTCACGTTGACCATGGTAAGACCACTCTGACCGCTGCTCTGACTCGTGTATGTCACGAAGTTTGGGGTACAGGTTCTGCGAGCGCGTTCGACCAGATCGATAACGCACCGGAAGAGAAGGCGCGTGGTATCACCATCGCGACTTCCCACGTTGAGTACGACTCACCGACCCGTCACTACGCACACGTAGACTGCCCGGGCCACGCTGACTATGTGAAGAACATGATCACTGGTGCGGCGCAGATGGACGGCGCGATCCTGGTTTGCTCCGCTGCTGACGGCCCCATGCCGCAGACTCGTGAGCACATCCTGCTGTCCCGTCAGGTTGGCGTTCCTTACATCGTTGTGTTCCTGAACAAGGCCGACATGGTCGACGATGAAGAGCTGCTCGAGCTGGTTGAGATGGAAGTTCGTGATCTGCTGAGCCAGTACGACTTCCCGGGTGACGACACTCCGATCATCACCGGTTCCGCGCTGATGGCGCTGGAAGGCAAGGATGACAACGAGATGGGTACTACCGCTGTTAAGAAGCTGGTAGAAGCCCTGGACGACTACATCCCTGAGCCGGAGCGTGCGATCGATCAGCCGTTCCTGATGCCGATCGAGGACGTATTCTCCATCTCTGGTCGTGGTACCGTTGTTACCGGCCGTGTTGAGCGTGGCATCATCAAGACTGGTGATGAAGTTGAGATCGTGGGTATCCGCGAGACTCAGAAGACCACCTGTACTGGTGTTGAGATGTTCCGCAAGCTGCTCGACGAAGGTCGTGCGGGTGAGAACATCGGTGCGCTGCTGCGTGGCACCAAGCGTGACGACGTAGAGCGTGGCCAGGTTCTGTGTGTGCCGGGTTCCATCAAGCCGCACACCAAGTTCGAGTGCGAAGTGTACGTACTGAGCAAGGAAGAAGGCGGTCGTCATACTCCGTTCTTCAAGGGCTACCGCCCGCAGTTCTACTTCCG
Source organism: Marinobacter qingdaonensis (assembly GCF_034555935.1). Classification (NCBI taxonomy): domain Bacteria; kingdom Pseudomonadati; phylum Pseudomonadota; class Gammaproteobacteria; order Pseudomonadales; family Marinobacteraceae; genus Marinobacter; species Marinobacter qingdaonensis. The sequence goes on along the minus strand of NZ_JAYDCJ010000005.1, from coordinate 164,183 downwards.
TACCACCGACGTAACCGGTTCTTGCGAACTGCCGGAAGGCGTAGAAATGGTTATGCCGGGTGACAACGTGAAGATGAGCGTTACCCTGATCGCTCCGATCGCCATGGAAGATGGCCTGCGCTTCGCGATTCGCGAAGGTGGCCGTACCGTTGGTGCCGGCGTGGTTGCCAAGATCATCGAGTAATTCGCTCGATTGATCAGGAAAAAGGGGCTGACTTATCAGCCCCTTTTTCTGTTTCAGTCGCACAGTAGGCTTTCCCGTCCCGGTCAAATGGCGTAGCTGTTGACAGGGTTGGGTATTATGCATACAATGCGGCTCCTTTTTTTGAAGGTCGGCTAATAAGTAGCTGCTACGAGTGGAGTTTGGTGCATCATGCAAAGCCAAAAAATTCGAATCCGGTTGAAGGCGTTTGATTATCGCCTGATCGACCAGTCCACGCAGGAGATCGTCGATACCGCGAAGCGGACCGGCGCTCAGGTGCGTGGGCCAATCCCTCTGCCGACGCGGAAGGAAAAGTACACCATCCTGATCTCTCCGCACGTCAACAAGGACGCGCGCGATCAGTATGAAATTCGTACGCATAAGCGTTTGCTCGACATTGTTGAGCCGACGGAAAAGACAGTAGATGCTCTGATGAAGTTGGACCTGGCTGCAGGTGTAGACGTTCAGATCAGCCTCGGCTAATACCGCCCGGTATTAGTCTGTGTAACTGTCATAAGGCCATAGAGGGTGAGAGCCCCGTACACTTAAGAGGTGAAACATGGCAATTGGTGTTGTCGGTCGTAAGGCCGGTATGACCCGTATTTTTACGGAAGATGGGCAGGCGCTGCCCGTAACGGTAATCGAGGTTGAGCCCAACCGGATTACCCAGCTGAAAACTCTCGAAAGCGATGGCTATCGTGCTGTTCAGGTCACGGTAGGCGCTCGTCGCTCCTCTCGTGTTACCAAGAGCGAGGCTGGTCACTTTGCCAAGGCGGGTGTCGAAGCCGGTCGTGGTATGTGGGAATTCCGTCTGGCTGACGGCGAAGGTGAAGACCTGGCCGCTGGCGGCGAGATCACCGCTTCTATCTTCGAAGATGGCCAGATGGTTGATGCCATTGGTCGCTCCAAGGGTAAAGGCTTCCAGGGCGGTGTAAAGCGCTGGAACTTCTCCATGCAGGACGCTACCCACGGTAACTCCCTCTCTCACCGTGCCCCTGGTTCCATTGGTCAGAACCAGACCCCGGGCAAGGTATTCAAGGGCAAGAAGATGGCGGGCCAGATGGGTAATGCGCAGGTGACTGTGCAGAACCTGAAAGTTGTCCGTGTCGACGCCGAGCGCAACCTGCTGCTGGTTAGTGGTGCCGTACCTGGCGCAACTGGCGGCGATGTTGTCATCAAGCCTGCAGTTAAAGCCTGAGGAGCGGTGCGATGGAATTGACTATTACAGGTAGCGGCAAGGGAATCTCTGTTTCCGACGCCGCGTTTGCCAAAGATTTTAACGAGTCGCTGGTTCACCAGGTTGTCACTGCGTACATGGCAGCGGGCCGCCAGGGTACCAAGGCTCAAAAGACGCGTTCCGAAGTCAGCGGTGGTGGTAAGAAGCCGTGGCGCCAGAAGGGCACCGGTCGTGCCCGTGCTGGTACCATTCGCAGCCCGATCTGGCGCGCCGGTGGTGTGACCTTTGCAGCCAAGCCTCGTGGCTTCGAGCAGAAGGTAAACCGCAAGATGTACCGCGCAGCAATGCGCTCCATTTTTTCCGAGCTGGTTCGCCAAGAGCGTCTGCTGGTTGTTGACGACATGAACGTTGATAGCCCGAAAACCAAGGCCTTCAACGCCAAGCTGAAGGACATCGGTGTGAGCAACGCGCTGATCCTGTCCGAAAGCGTCGAGCAGAATCTGCACCTGGCGTCACGCAACATCCCGCACGTTGATGTGCGCGATATTGCCGGTCTGGACCCGGTTAGCCTGGTTGCCTACGAGAATGTCGTGGTGACTGTTCCCGCTCTGAAGAAGATCGAGGAGATGCTGGGATGAATCAGGAACGTATCTACAAGGTCCTGCTTGGACCGCACGTATCCGAAAAAGCGTCTCTGGTGGCCGAGCATGGCCAGGTTGTCTTCCGGGTCGCCCCGGACGCTACCAAGCCGGAGATCAAGAAAGCCGTTGAGCAGCTGTTCAACGTCACCGTAGAAGGTGTTCAGGTTCTGAACCGTAAGGGTAAGCTTAAGCGCACTATCCGCGGGTTCGGCAAGCGTAATGACATTCGTAAGGCTTACGTCAAGCTGGCAGAAGGTCAGGACATCGATTTTCTGGATGTGGAATAAGGTAAAGGGGTCGTAATATGCCGATCGTCAAAACCAAACCAACATCTGCCGGACGCCGTCACGTTGTAAAGCTTTACAACCCGGATCTGCACAAAGGGCGCCCTTACGAGCCGTTGGTAGAGAGAAAAAGTAAGTCGGGTGGTCGTAACAATGCGGGCCGCATTACCACTCGTCACACTGGTGGTGGCCACAAGCAGCACTACCGTGTCATTGATTTTAAGCGGACCAAAGATGGTATCCCGGCGGTCATCGAGCGCCTGGAATACGATCCGAACCGCTCTGCGCACATCGCACTGCTGAAGTACGCCGATGGCGAGCGTCGTTACATCGTCGCGCCCAAAGGCATGCAGATCGGTGATCCAGTGCGCTCCGGTATCGACGCGCCGATTAAAGTGGGCAGCACGCTGCCGCTCCGGAACATTCCGGTCGGTTCCGTGATCCACTGCGTCGAACTCAAGCCTGGCAAAGGTGCTCAGCTGGCTCGCTCTGCGGGCGCATCCGTACAGCTGGTAGCGCGTGAAGGTGCATATGCCACCATCCGCCTGCGCTCAGGTGAAATGCGAAAGGTGCTTGTTGACTGTCGTGCAACGCTGGGCGAAGTGTCCAACAGCGAGCACAGCCTCAAGCAGCTTGGTAAAGCGGGTGCATCACGTTGGCGCGGCAAACGGCCAACAGTACGTGGTGTTGCTATGAACCCAGTTGACCACCCGCATGGTGGTGGTGAAGGGCGTACCTCTGGCGGACGTCACCCGGTTACTCCGTGGGGTGTTCCGACCAAAGGGCATAAGACTCGTAAGAACAAGCGTACTGACAAGATGATAGTACGTCGTCGTTCGGCCAAGTAAACGACTACATAGAGGTAATTGCTGTGCCACGTTCTTTGAAGAAAGGTCCTTTTATAGACCTGCATCTGTTGAAGAAGGTCGAGGCAGCTCTGGAAGCTAACGACAAGCGGCCGATCAAAACCTGGTCCCGCCGGTCGACAGTCTTCCCAGAGATGGTAGGCCTGACCATTGCAGTCCACAACGGCAAGCAGCACGTGCCGGTTTATGTCACCGAAGATATGGTTGGACATAAGCTGGGTGAGTTCGCGGCAACGCGTACTTATCGTGGTCATGCGGCCGACAAGAAAGCTAAACGCTGATTGTGAGGTAATAGAAATGGAAGTAGCAGCCAAGTACAAGGGCGCTCGCCTCTCAGCTCAGAAAGCGCGTCTTGTCGCTGACCAAGTACGCGGCAAGGCTGTTGAGGACGCCCTGAACATTCTGACTTTCAGCCCGAAGAAGGCGGCGGTTGTACTCAAGAAAGCCCTTGAGTCTGCCATCGCCAACGCTGAGCACAACGAAGGTCTGGACGTTGACGAACTGCGGGTTTCCACCGTGATGGTGGATGAGGGTCCGACGCTCAAGCGAATCAAAGCTCGAGCCAAGGGGCGCGCTGACCGGATTTTCAAGCGCACCTGCCATATCACCGTCAAGGTCGCCGACAAGTAGGAGATGCTCAGATGGGTCATAAAGTAAATCCAACCGGCATTCGCCTGGGTGTGATCAAAGAGCACAACTCAGTCTGGTATGCCGACAAGAAGGAATACTCCCAGAACCTGTTGAACGACATTCAGGTTCGTGAGTTCCTGGACAAGCGTCTGGTGAAGGCGTCTGTCAGCAAGATTGTGATCGAGCGCCCTGCTCAGAACGCCCGTATCACGATCCATACTGCCCGCCCCGGTATTGTTATCGGTAAGAAGGGTGAAGATGTTGATCGTCTGCGTCGCGAAGTCAGCGACATGATGGGTGTGCCTGTGCACATCAACATCGAAGAAGTCCGCAAGCCGGACCTGGATGCCCGCCTGGTAGCGCAAAACGTTGCCGGCCAGCTGGAGCGTCGTGTGATGTTCCGTCGCGCTATGAAGCGCGCGGTCCAGAACGCCATGCGCCAGGGCGCCAAGGGTATCAAGATCCAGGTAGGCGGTCGTCTCGGGGGTGCTGAAATTGCCCGTTCCGAGTGGTATCGCGAAGGTCGTGTTCCTCTGCACACTCTGCGTGCAGACATTGATTACGCAACCTACGAAGCGCATACCACCTACGGCGTAATCGGCGTCAAGGTATGGATCTTCAAAGGTGAGATTCTTGGTGGTATGGAGCAGGTCCGTGCTGACAAGAAAGCCTCTGGGAAGAAAGGTTCTAAGTAAAGGGGCACTCTTATGCTGCAACCAAAACGCACCAAATTCCGCAAGGTAATGAAAGGCCGTAACACCGGTCTTGCTCACCGCGCCAACAAGGTGAGCTTCGGTGAATACGGATTGAAGGCGACCAGCCGTGGACGTATAACTGCGCGCCAGATTGAGGCTGCGCGTCGTACCATGACTCGCCGCATCAAGCGGGGCGGTAAGATCTGGATCCGGGTGTTCCCGGACAAGCCGATCACCGGAAAGCCGCTGGAAGTTCGAATGGGTAAAGGTAAAGGTTCTGTCGAGTACTGGGTGGCTGAAATTCAGCCAGGCCGCATGCTCTACGAGATGGAAGGTGTATCCGAGGAAATCGCTCGTGACGCCTTTACGCTCGCAGCGGCCAAACTGCCTGTACAGACCACCTTTGTAACGAGGACGGTGATGTGATGAAAGCAACAGAGCTGCGTGAAAAGTCAGTCGAGGAGCTGAACAAAGAGCTGATCGACCTCCTGAAGGAGCAGTTCAACCTGCGCATGCGCAAGGCGACAGGTCAGCTGAATCAGTCTCACCTTCTCGGCAAGGTGAAGCGCGACATTGCTCGCGTGAAAACAGTATTGAACCAAAAGGCAGGACAGTGACATGACTGAAGCTACCCAAACTGCCAGAACTCTGAGCGGCAAGGTCGTGAGCAACAAGATGGAGAAATCCATCGTCGTTCTGGTCGAGCGTCAGGTGAAGCATCCTCTGTACGGTAAGTACATGAAGCGCTCAACCAAGATCCACGCTCACGATGAGAGCAATCAGTGCAACGTCGGTGACACTGTAACCATTCAGGAAACCCGTCCGGTCTCCAAGACCAAGAGCTGGGCCCTGGTGGAAGTGACCGAACGTGCATCCAAGGTGTAACGCCGGAGATCAACCATGATTCAGACTCAAACAATGCTTGAAGTCGCGGACAACAGCGGTGCGCGTCAGGTGATGTGCATCAAGGTCCTGGGCGGTTCACATCGGCGTTACGCCAGCGTAGGGGACATCATCAAGGTGACCGTCAAGGAAGCCATCCCCCGCGGTAAAGTGAAGAAAGGCCAGGTCCTGAAAGCTGTTGTGGTTCGCACCCGCAAGGGTGTTCGCCGTTCCGACGGTTCGCTGATCCGTTTCGACGGTAACGCGGCAGTACTTCTGAACAATCAGGACGCTCCTATTGGTACCCGTATCTTCGGACCGGTTACCCGTGAACTGCGTAATGAGAAGTTCATGAAAATTATCTCACTGGCACCCGAAGTACTTTAAAGGACCAGAGGCCGGTTATGAAAAAGATCAAACGAGATGACGAAGTAATCGTCACCACGGGGAAAGACAAAGGCAAACGTGGTAAAGTCCTGAAGGTTCAGGACGATGGCCGTGTGGTTGTTTCTGGGATCAACATGATCAAGAAGCACACCAAGCCTAACCCGATGCTGGGTACCCCAGGTGGCATCGTCGAAAAAGAAGCACCCATCCAGGCTTCCAACGTGGCTATTTTTAATCCGCAGACCGGCAAAGCCGATCGCGTAGGCTTCCAGGTTAAGGAAGACGGCGCCAAAGTGCGGATCTTCAAGTCCACGAACGAAGCTGTCGATAACCAGTAAGGGGTGGTGGTTACGATGCTTAATATGAAAGAGCAGTACAGTAAGGAAGTGGTACCCGCCCTGCAGAAAGAGTTCGGTTACAAGAACGTGATGCAGGTGCCGCGTATCGAAAAGATCACCCTGAACATGGGTGTCGGCGAAGCAGTCGGTGACAAGAAGCTGATCGAAAACGCAGTGGCGGATCTCGAGCGCCTCGCGGGTCAGAAAGTTGTTGTCACCAAGGCGCGTAAGTCCGTCGCGGGTTTCAAAATCCGTGAAGGCTGGCCGATCGGCTGCAAGGTTACCCTGCGTGGCGAGCGTATGTGGGACTTCTTTGATCGACTGGTGCACATTGCGGTTCCCCGCATTCGTGACTTCCGCGGTCTGAATCCCAAGTCGTTCGACGGCCGTGGTAACTACAGCATGGGCGTGCGTGAGCAGATCATCTTCCCAGAGATCGAGTACGACAAGGTCGACAAGATCCGTGGTCTGGACATCACCATTACCACCACCGCCGGTAGTGACGACGAAGGCCGCGAACTGCTGAAAGCGTTCGGCTTTCCGTTCAAGAAATAAAGGAACGAGTGTAATGGCTAAGGTTTCTATGAAGAACCGCGAGCTCAAGCGCGAAAAAACCGTGGCGAAATACGCGGCGAAGCGTGCCGAGCTCAAGGCGATTATCAAAAACCCGAATACCAGCGATGATGACCGTTGGGATGCGCAGATGAAGCTCCAGCAGCTTCCTCGTAACGCCAGCCCGTCGCGTCTTCGTAATCGTTGCCAGGTTACTGGTCGTCCCCATGGCGTCCTGCGCAAGTTCGAACTGTCACGGATCAAGCTCCGTGAGTACGGCATGCGCGGTGATGTTCCGGGCCTGACCAAGGCAAGCTGGTAAGATAGGCACCCTGACTTCGGTCGGGTGCCTGTTGGTAAGCGGTGCGGCAAGCCGCTGCACAACTAAAAAGATCAGGAGCCTCATACCAATGAGTATGCAAGACACGCTTGCGGATATGTTTACCCGTATCCGTAACGCACAGATGGCATCAAAAGCAGACGTTACGATGCCGTCTTCAAAGATGAAGATCTCCGTGGCCCAGGTCCTGAAGGACGAGGGTTACGTTGAAGACTTTTCCGTTTCAGCCGACGCGAAGCCCGAGCTGACGATTTCTCTGAAGTACTTCGGCGGTAAGCCGGTTATCGAAGAGATCAAGCGGGTCAGCCGTCCGAGTCTGCGCCAGTACAAAGGCGCTGGGGAACTGCCGAAGGTATCCGGTGGTTTGGGAGTCGCGATTGTCTCAACGTCCAAGGGCGTTATGACAGACCGCGCCGCACGTGCTGCCGGCGTGGGTGGCGAAGTCATCTGCACCGTATTCTAGGAGATACACATGTCCAGGGTTGCCAATAATCCTGTCGTGCTGCCTTCCGGTGTTGAGGTTAAGCTGAACGGACAGGAAATTAGTGTGAAGGGTTCCAAGGGAGCGCTTCAAATCACCATTCACCAAGCGGTTGAAGTGTCTCAGGAAGAAAACGTCCTGCGCTTCGCGGCCCGCGATGGTGCGAAACAGTCCCGCGCTCTTGCTGGTACTACTCGTGCACTGGTCAACAACATGGTGACCGGTGTATCCGCAGGCTTTGAGCGTAAGCTCCAGCTGACGGGCGTAGGTTACCGTGCCCAGGCGCAAGGTAAGAAGCTCAACCTGACTCTGGGTTTTTCACACCCGGTCGAGTATGAGCTGCCCGAGGGGATTACCGCTGAGACTCCGTCCAACACGGAAGTCGTCATCCGCGGTATCGACAAGCAACAGGTTGGCCAAGTCGCTGCTGACGTCCGCGCGTTCCGTCCGCCCGAGCCGTACAAGGGTAAGGGTGTTCGTTATGCGGATGAGCAGGTCAGACGCAAAGAAGCCAAGAAGAAATAAGGCGGGACTATGAGCGCGAATAACGAAAGATTGCGTCGCGCACGCAAAGTGCGCATGAAGATCCGTGAACTGGGTACCAATCGTCTGTGCGTCCATCGCACACCGCGTCACATGTACGCCCAGGTCACGACAGCAGATGGCAGCAAGGTTCTGGCATCTGCCTCCACGTTGGACAAGGAACTGCGCCAGGGTGCAACCGGTAACGTGGACGCTGCCAAGAAGGTCGGTCAGATGATCGCTGAGCGCGCCAAGGCAGCAGGCGTTGAGAAGGTCGCATTTGACCGCTCTGGTTACCGTTATCACGGTCGTATCCAGGCTTTGGCCGATGCAGCCCGTGAAGCTGGCTTGCAATTCTAAGAGGTGGAGAAGATGAGCGTTAACGAACAGAAGGCGCCTGAGCTCCAGGAGAAGCTGGTTCAGGTCAATCGTGTCGCCAAGGTTGTTAAAGGTGGACGTATTTTCGCCTTCACCGCACTGACTGTAGTGGGTGATGGTAAAGGTCGCGTAGGTTTTGGTCGTGGTAAGGCCCGTGAGGTGCCGGTCGCGATCCAGAAGGCTATGGAAGCCGCGCGCAAGAACATGGTTGACGTCCCGCTGGACGGCACCACTCTCCAGTACCCGGTAAAGGCTCAGCATGGCGGCTCCAAGGTCTACATGCAGCCGGCGTCCGAAGGTACCGGTATCATCGCCGGTGGCGCGATGCGTGCCGTCCTGGAGGTGGCAGGTGTTCAGAATGTACTGTCCAAGTGTTACGGGTCTACTAACCCGGTAAACGTGGTACGTTCCACCATCAAGGGTCTGCAGGCGACCAAGGCGCCTGAAGATATTGCAGCCAAGCGCGGTAAGACCGTGGAAGAGATTCTGGGTTGAAGTCATGGCGAACGCTAAAACGATCAAAGTAACTCTGACCCGCAGCCCCATCGGCTGTCAGCCCAAGCACAAGCTGTGCGTCAAGGGCCTGGGTCTTCGTAAAATCGGTCACACCGTGGAAGTGGAAGACACACCTTCCATCCGCGGCATGATCAACCGGGTGGATTACCTGGTTCGGGTTGAGGAGAACTAAGATGCGTCTGAACGAACTTAGTCCGGAACCCGGTTCACGTCAGGCCCCGAAGCGGGTTGGTCGTGGTATCGGTAGCGGTCTCGGTAAAACCGGTGGTCGTGGTCACAAAGGTCTGAAGTCCCGCTCCGGCGGTTCCGTCGCTCCGGGCTTCGAGGGCGGTCAGCAGCCGCTGGCTCGTCGTCTGCCGAAGTTCGGCTTCACCTCACGTCAGCAGCGTTACGTTGCTGAAATTCGCCTGAACGAACTGGCGAAGGTTGAGGGCGACGTGGTTGATCTGGAAGCCCTGAAGAAGGCCGACATCATTCGCGGCGAAATCCGCGAAGCCAAGGTCATCCTGTCGGGTGAGCTGGATCGTGCGGTCACCGTCAAGGGCCTGCGGGTAACCAAAGGCGCACGCGAGGCAATTGCCGCCGCGGGTGGAAAAGTCGAAGACTAAGGCGAGTCGAGGACTAAATGGCCAAGACAGCATCATTGCCTGCGGGCGCGGGTAAGGGACTGGCAGAGCTGCGTTCGCGGCTCTGGTTTGTTTTCCTGGCACTGTTGGTGTACCGAATCGGTGCCCATATTCCAGTGCCGGGCATCAACCCCGACCGTCTGGCGGCACTGTTTGAGCAGAATCAGGGCACGATCCTGAGCATGTTCAACATGTTTTCCGGTGGTGCGCTTGAGCGCATGAGTATCTTCGCTCTCGGTATCATGCCGTACATTTCGGCTTCCATTATCATGCAGCTCATGACTGCGGTTAGCCCGCAGCTTGAGCAGCTGAAGAAGGAAGGTGAGGCTGGTCGTCGCAAGATCAGCCAGTACACCCGGTATGGTACGGTTATCCTCGCCCTGGTTCAGGGCGCTGGTATTTCGGTAGGCCTGGCATCACAGGGCGTCACGTTCAACGACAGCTTTAGCTTCCACTTCGTGGCGGTTGTTTCTTTCGTGAGCGGTGCGGTCTTCATGATGTGGCTGGGTGAGCAGATCACCGAGCGTGGCGTAGGCAACGGCATTTCGCTGTTGATCTTCGCCGGCATCGTCGCCGGTTTGCCAGGAGCCATCGGGCAGACGCTGGAGCAGGCCAGAAACGGCGAAATGAGCCTTCTGGTGGTTCTGGGTATCGGTGTCCTGGCGGTCGCTGTCATCGGGTTTGTGGTCTTCATGGAGCGCGGACAGCGCCGGTTGACCATCAACTACGCCAAGCGGCAGCAGGGGCGTCGTGTGTTCGCACAGCAATCCAGCCATCTGCCGCTGAAGGTAAACATGGCCGGTGTTATTCCGCCCATCTTTGCTTCTTCCATCCTGTTGTTCCCGGCGTCAATCGGGCAGTGGTTTGGTCAGGGCGAGGGTATGGAGTGGCTAAGCGATGTTTCCCAGGCCCTGGCGCCAAGCCAGCCGTTGTACATCATTCTGTTCGCTGCAGCAGTCGTGTTCTTCTGCTTCTTCTACACAGCGTTGATGTATAACCCGAAGGAAGTTGCGGATAACCTCAAGCGCTCTGGAGCGTTTATTCCGGGCATTCGTCCGGGCGATCAGACCGCCAAGTACATCGATGGTGTTCTGACCCGCTTGACCCTGTTCGGTGCAATGTACATTGCAGCAGTGTCCCTGTTCCCTCAGTTCCTGATGGTGGCCGGGAATGTTCCGTTCTATCTGGGCGGCACCTCACTGCTGATTGTGGTAGTCGTGGTGATGGATTTCATGGCGCAGGTACAGTCGCACCTGATGTCCCATCAGTATGAATCGCTGATGAAGAAGTCCAATCTCAAGGGCTATGGTCGGAACGGCTAAGCCGTTCCCCTTGAAAACTGGAGTCGACAATGAAAGTACGCGCTTCGGTAAAGAAAATTTGCCGTAACTGCAAAGTAATTCGTCGCAATGGCTCAGTACGAGTCATTTGCTCGGAGCCTCGCCACAAGCAGCGTCAGGGCTGATCCTTCGGGACCAAGCCTGATTGCGCAAAGGGGTTCGGAATAGTGGCGCTTGACTCCGCCTGGGGTCAGGCGCTATTATTTCGCGCCCTTTTTGTGGCGGAAAATTCACACAGCAAAGCTTTGAACGCGGAGTAATTTGGATGGCACGTATAGCCGGTGTCAATATACCCGATAACAAACATGCTGTTATCTCGCTGACTTACATCTTTGGTGTTGGCAAGACAACAGCCCAGAAGCTTTGCGATGCAACCGGTGTTAAGCCGGACGTCAAGGTCAAAGACCTGAGCGACGAGCAGCTTGAAGCACTTCGTACCGAAGTGGGCAAGGTGTCTGTCGAAGGCGATCTGCGTCGTGAAGTACAGATGAACATCAAGCGTTTGAAGGATCTCGGATGCCACCGTGGTCTGCGTCATCGTCATGGCCTTCCGGTCCGTGGCCAGCGCACCAAGACCAACGCCCGCACCCGTAAAGGTCCTCGCAAACCTATTCGTAAGTAACAGGTAGGCAAACATGGCAAAGCCAGGTACACGTACCCGTAAAAAGGTGAAAAAGACGGTTGTTGATGGCGTCGCGCACATTCACGCGTCCTTCAACAACACTATCGTGACCATTTCCGACCGTCAGGGCAACGTCCTGTCCTGGGCCACTTCCGGTGGTTCCGGTTTCCGTGGGTCACGTAAGAGTACACCTTTTGCTGCGCAGGTAGCAGCTGAAAGAGCCGGTAATGCGGCTGCTGAATACGGCCTTAAAAACCTGGACGTAGAGGTTAAGGGTCCTGGGCCCGGACGTGAATCTGCAGTTCGTGCGCTGAACGCGTGCGGCTACAAGATCACCAACATCACAGATGTGACGCCGATTCCCCATAACGGCTGTCGTCCGCCCAAAAAGCGCCGCGTCTAACACAGGAGACAGTGAATTATGGCTCGTTATATAGGCCCGAAGTGCAAGCTGTCTCGTCGTGAAGGGACAGATCTTTTTCTGAAGAGCGGTGTTCGCGCGCTCGATTCCAAGTGCAACATCGAGACTCCGCCGGGTATGCACGGCGCGCGTCGCGGTCGTCTGTCCGAGTACGGCGTACAGCTTCGTGAAAAACAGAAAGTCCGTCGTATTTACGGCGTACTGGAGAAGCAGTTCCGCAACTACTACAAAGAGGCTGCCCGTATCAAAGGCGCAACCGGTGAAAACCTGCTGCAGCTTTTGGAAGGCCGTCTGGACAACGTTGTATATCGCATGGGCTTTGGTTCTACCCGTGCAGAATCACGTCAGCTCGTTTCTCACAAAGCCATTCTGGTTAACGACAAGGTAGTGAACATCGCGTCCTACCAGGTCAAGCCGGGTGACGTTGTGAGCGTGCGCGAGAAGGCCAAGAACCAGCTGCGCGTTAAAGGCGCTCTGGAACTGTCTGCTAGCCGTGCACCGGTGAGCTGGGTAGAGGTCGACGCCAACAAGATGTCCGGCGTTTACAAGTCAGTGCCGGAGCGCACTGAACTGCCTGCCGACATCAACGAGAACCTCATCGTCGAGCTTTACTCCAAGTAAAGCCCAGTTAGCAACGATAGCAGATAGGGGCGTCTATGCAGCGTTCAGTACATGAGTTATTGACACCTCGTACCATTGACGTGAAGGAATCCAGCGCCACGCGTGCCAAGGTGACTCTGGAGCCTCTCGAGAGAGGCTTTGGGCACACACTGGGTAGCGCGCTTCGCCGGATTCTCTTGTCATCGATGCCGGGCTGCGCCGTGACTGAAGCGCAGATCGACGGTGTCCTGCACGAGTACAGCGCCATTGAAGGTGTCCAGGAAGACGTAATTGAGATTCTGTTGAACCTCAAGGGCGTCGCCGTGAAAATGAACGGCCGGGACGATGCCGAGCTTACGCTCAGCAAGAAAGGCCCGGGCGTTGTCACAGCTGGCGACATCAAGCTCGATCACGATGTCGAGATCGCAAATCCGGATCATGTGATCTGTCACCTGAGCGAGAACGGTGACGTGAACATGCGCCTTCGCGTTAACCGCGGTCGGGGCTATGAGCCTGCGGACCAGCGTGGTCTCGACGAAGACGAAACGCGCGCTATTGGACGTCTGCAGCTGGATGCTACGTTCAGCCCGGTCCGTCGAGTGGCCTATGCCGTGGAAAGTGCACGGGTAGAGCAGCGGACCGATCTGGATAAGCTGGTCATTGATCTGGAAACGAATGGCACGATCGATCCGGAAGAAGCAATTCGCCGGGCCGCGACCATTCTCCAGCAGCAACTGGCGGTGTTTGTCGATTTCGATCACGAGAAAGAGCCGGAGCGTGTAGAGGAAGAGGAAGAAATTGATCCGATCCTGCTGCGTCCGGTGGATGATCTGGAATTGACAGTGCGTTCAGCTAACTGCTTGAAGGCTGAAAACATTTACTACATCGGCGATCTGATTCAGCGCACTGAAGTTGAGCTGCTGAAGACGCCAAACCTGGGTAAAAAGTCGCTGACCGAGATCAAGGACGTGCTTGCGTCCCGTGGTCTGTCTCTGGGCATGCGTCTTGATAACTGGCCACCGGCTAGCCTGCGTGGCGACGACCGGGTTTTGGGCGGTTAATCGCCGATTAGTTTAAGGTAAGGAATCAGAGCAATGCGTCATCGTAAGAGTGGTCGTAAGTTCAGCAGGACCAGTGCGCATCGCAAGGCCATGTTTCGTAACATGACTGCGTCACTGGTTGAGCACGAGCTGATCAAAACAACGCTGCCGAAAGCGAAAGAGCTTCGTCGGGTAGCTGAGCCTTTGATCACGCTGTCCAAGAAAGATTCGGTCGCGAATCGTCGTCTGGCGTTTTCTCGCCTGCGCGACGACGCAGCGGTAGCCAAGCTGTTTGATGAGCTGGGCCCCCGTTACAGCGAGCGTCCGGGTGGTTACCTTCGTATCCTGAAGTGCGGTTTCCGTGCTGGCGACAATGCCCCGATGGCATTCGTTGAGCTGGTAGGCCGTCCGCTGGATATCGAAGCGGAAGAGGTGGACGAAGACGAGGCGTAAGTTCCTCGGCTTCGGCCAACCAAAAAAACCGGGTTCCGTGAGGTTCCCGGTTTTTTTGTGTTTGAACGAAAAAAGCAAGTATTGGTGCTGGGCCCGGAGCTGCCATTTAATTTTCTTTGGAAAAGAACTCGCTGCGCTCAGGCACCTTTTCCGGCAGAAAATTAAACAGCACCCCCGTGCCTTCGATCCACGAGGGGATTTCCTTTTATTTCTCCAGCATCGGTTTTAGGTAGCGACCGGTATGGGAAGCGGGGTTTTTGGCAACGTCCTCGGGCGTGCCTTCCGCAATGATCTGGCCGCCACCGGAACCGCCCTCGGGACCCAGGTCGACGATCCAGTCGGCGGTCTTGATGACGTCCAGGTTGTGCTCGATCACCACGATGGTGTTGCCGTGGTCGCGCAGGCGCTCAAGCACGTTCAGCAACTGCTGGATGTCGTAGAAATGCAGGCCGGTGGTGGGCTCGTCCAGGATGTACAGGGTCTGGCCGGTGTCGCGTTTGGACAGTTCTTTCGCCAGTTTTACTCGCTGGGCTTCGCCACCGGACAGAGTGACGGCGCTTTGGCCCAGGCGGATGTAGGACAGGCCCACGTCCATCAGGGTCTGCAGTTTGCGGGCGATGAAGGGAACGGCTTCGAAGAACTCCCGACCTTCCTCGACGGTCATTTCCAGGACTTCGTTGATGTTTTTGCCCTTGTACCGGACTTCCAGGGTTTCCCGGTTATAGCGCTTGCCTTTGCAGACGTCGCAGGGCACGTAGACGTCCGGCAGGAAGTGCATTTCCACCTTGATCACGCCATCGCCCTGACAGGCCTCACAGCGCCCGCCTTTCACGTTGAACGAGAAGCGGCCAGGCTTGTAGCCCCGGGAGCGAGCTTCTTGGGTGCCCGCGAACAGCTCCCGGATGGGGGTGAACAGGCCAGTATAGGTGGCCGGGTTGGAGCGGGGTGTGCGGCCGATCGGGCTCTGGTCGATGTCGATGACCTTGTCCAGGTGGTCCAGGCCCTGCAGAGACTCATACGGGGAGTGATTCAGACTGGTTGCCTTGTTCAGTTTGGCAGCAGCGACGGGATACAGGGTGCTGTTGATCAGGGTCGACTTGCCGGAACCGGACACCCCGGTGACGCAGGTCATGATGCCCAGGGGTAAGGTCAGGGACACGTTTTGCAGATTGTTGCCAGTGGCACCCTTGAGGGTGAGGGTCTGGCCGCTGCCCTGGTGGCGGGATTTGGGCACTGCAATTTCCCGGGTACCGTTCAGGTATTGCCCGGTCAGTGACTCCGCGTTGTCGATGATCTGCTGGGGCGTGCCCTGGGCGATGACGTTGCCGCCATGAATGCCGGCGCCAGGGCCGATGTCAATGACATGGTCGGCGGCGCGAATGGCGTCTTCGTCGTGCTCCACTACGATCACGGTGTTGCCCAGGTCCCTCAGGTGGGTGAGGGTGGCCAGGAGCCGATCGTTGTCTCGTTGGTGCAGGCCAATGGAGGGTTCGTCCAGGATGTACATGACGCCGACCAGGCCCGCGCCGATCTGGCTGGCCAGGCGGATACGCTGGGCCTCGCCGCCGGACAGGGTGTCTGCGCTGCGCTCGAGGGTCAGGTATTCCAGGCCGACATTGACCAGGAACTGCAGTCGTTGGCGGACCTCCTTGAGGATCTTTTCGGCGATCTCGCCCTTGCGGCCGGGCAAGGCAAGTTGCTCGAAGTAGTCGTGGGCTTCGCCAACGGGCAGGTGCGTCACCTCCGGCAGGTTGCGATCTTCAATGAACACGTGCCGGGCGCTGCGTCTCAGGCGGGAGCCATGGCAATCGTGACACGGCTGGGTGCTGAGGTTGCGGGCGAGCTCTTCGCGCATGCTCTGGGAGTCGGTTTCCCGATACCGGCGTTCCAGGTTAGGCAGTATGCCTTCGAACGGATGCGCCTTCTCCATGATGTGACCGCGGGAGTTCACGTACCGGAAAGTGATCTCCTCTTTGCCGGAGCCCCGCAGCAAAACGGTCTGGAAATCTTCGGGCAGCGCTTCCCAGGGGGTCTCCAGGTCCACGCCGTAGTGTTCGGCCACGCTGCTGAGTAGCTGGAAGTAGTAGACCGCACGGCGGTCCCAGCCCTTGATGGCGCCGGCAGCCAGGGTGGCCTCCGGGTGCTGGATGATTTTTTCCGGATCGAAGAACTGTTTCACGCCCAGACCGTCGCAGGTGGGGCAGGCGCCTGCCGGGTTGTTGAACGAGAAGATTCGCGGCTCGAGTTCGCTCAGGGAATAGCCGCATTGGGTGCAGGCATAGCGGGCAGAAAAGGTATGTTCCTCGCCATCACCGCTCATCGGAGCCAGCAGCGCGATGCCATCGGCCAGTTCCAGGGTGGTTTCGAAGCTTTCGGCCAGTCGCTGTTCGAGACCCGGTTTGACCTTGAAGCGGTCCACCACCACATCAATCTGGTGCTTGCGTTTTTTGTCCAGAGCCGGGATGTCATCAATGTCGTACACGGTGCCGTCGACCCGAAGGCGAATGAAGCCCTGGCTCTTCATGGTTTCGATCACCTGCTGATGCTCGCCCTTGCGGTCCCGGATCACCGGGGCCAGGATCATCAGCTTGCTCTCCTCGGGCATGGCCAGTACCTGATCGACCATCTGACTGATGGTCTGGGCCTCCAGTGGCTGGTCATGATCCGGGCAGCGAGGCTCACCGGCCCGGGCGAACAGCAGTCGCAGGTAGTCGTAGATCTCGGTGATGGTGCCAACGGTGGAGCGCGGGTTGTGAGAGGTGGACTTCTGTTCGATGGAAATGGCCGGCGACAAGCCCTCGATGTGATCGACGTCGGGCTTTTCCATCATGGACAAGAATTGCCGTGCATAAGTGGACAGGGATTCCACGTACCGGCGCTGTCCTTCCGCGTACAGGGTATCGAACGCCAGCGACGATTTGCCGGATCCCGACAGGCCTGTGACCACGATCAGCTTGTCCCGAGGCATATCCAGGTCGAAGTTCTTCAGGTTGTGGGTGCGCGCCCCTTTGATCTGGATATGGTCCATAACACCTCGCTCAAAATAAAAACGGAAATTATAACGCGTTCCCGGGGCTGCGGCGAAAGCGCCGGGCAACGCCAGGGTCTGAGCCTGTGCCCCGCAGGGATCGCATCTGTTACAATGCGCGGCCTGCGAAGGCGACAGGCCTTCCCGAACGACCGCTTTCTTGCCCCTGCTGAGGTAGTGCTTCCATGAACGCCCTGGAAAAACGATCGGTGACAGCTCTGGCGTCGGTGTACGCCATGCGCATGCTCGGGCTGTTCATGGTCATGCCGGTGTTCATGCTGCTGGGTACCGAGCTTGAAGGCGCGACCCCGGCCTTGTTGGGCTTCGCGATCGGCGCTTACGGGCTCAGCCAGGCGGTCCTGCAGATTCCTTTCGGTCTGCTGTCCGATCGGGTGGGGCGCAAGCGCATGATCTATTTCGGGCTTGTCCTGTTCGCGGCCGGAAGTCTGCTGGCCGGTGCCACCGACTCGATATACGTTGTGATCGCCGGTCGGATTCTTCAAGGGGCTGGCGCCATTGCCAGTGTCCTGATGGCCTTGCTCAGTGACCTGACCCGGGAAGAGCAGCGCACCAAGGCCATGGCCACCGTCGGCATTTCCATTGGATTGTCCTTTTCGGTCTCCCTGGTGCTGGGCCCGCTGATTGGCTCGGCGCTCGGCCTGTCGGGCATCTTCTACGTGACCGCCGCGCTGGCGCTGGTGGCCTTGGTCGTGGTTCGTCAGGTTGTGCCGACGCCCCACCAACACAAGCTCAGTGCCGATACCCACCCGGCCCGGGAAATGCTGGGCAAGGTGCTCACCGACGGTCGCCTGTTGCGGCTCGATTTTGGCATCTTTGCCCTGCACCTGGTGCTGACGGCGTTGTTCCTGATTTTCCCGACCATCCTGCAGGATCAGCTTGGGTTGGCGAGTCGTTCGCACTGGTGGTTCTACCTCAGTGTGATGCTGACCTCGTTCTTCGCCATGGTGCCGTTCATCATCATTGGTGAGAAAAAGCGCAAGATGAAACCGGTCCTGTGTGGCGCCATCGGGTTGCTTACGCTTGCCAGTGTCGGGATGGCCAGCATCGCAGTTGGTCTGGCGGCGGCCTGGGGCTTGCTGTTCCTGTTCTTCATGGCGTTCAACCTGCTGGAAGCGAGTCTGCCTTCGCTCATCAGCAAGGAATCACCGGCGGCCAGCAAGGGCACGGCCATGGGGGTCTATTCCACGTCCCAGTTTCTGGGCGCGTTCCTCGGGGGTGCCTTGGGCGGGGTGCTGCTGGAGCAGGCGGGCACTGACGGCGTCCTGTGGTTGATGGCGGCCGTTTTGGTCGCCTGGTTGCTCATTGCGCTCACCATGCCAGCGCCGGGATACACCTCCAGTTTCGTGTTACAGTTGCAGCAGGCTGTAGGTAAGGAATACGACGAGATCGACACCCGTTTGCGCCGGCTGCCCGGCGTGCAGGACGTCGTCATCGTCGAAGAGGCTGCGACGGCCTATCTGAAGGTTGATCGTCAGCAGTTTGATGAAGGGTTACTTGCGGACTTTTCCTTTGTCCGGCACGGTAGCAGTTCTTGAAATTTGGAGGCCCGCAGGGAGCGCGGGCCATCCCTGAAAATTGAGTCAGGAGCGGAACATGGCACGAGGCGTTAACAAAGTCATACTGATCGGGAACCTGGGACAGGATCCCGATACCCGTTATACCCCCAACGGCAACGCCGTGGTGAATCTGAACCTTGCCACGGACGAAAGCTACAAGGATCGTCAGACCGGTCAGATGGTTCCCAAGACCGAATGGCACCGGATTGTGCTGTTTGGCAAGGTGGCGGAAGTGGCGGGCCAATACCTGCGCAAGGGGTCCAAGGTCTACATCGAAGGCAAGCTCCAGACCCGCAAGTGGCAGGGCCAGGACGGTCAGGACCGCTACACCACCGAGGTGGTCGTGGATATCAACGGCCAGATGCAGATGCTCGACAGCCGCGGTGACGGCGGTGGCATGAACCAGGGTGCCCCGGCTGGGCGTCCGCAGCAGTCAAACTACAACGCGCCCGCCGCTCCCCAGGGCAATCCGCAGCAGCAGTCGGGTGGCTACAACCAGCCATCCCAGGGCAGCATGCCGGAGCCGGTGGATGATTTTGATGACGACATCCCCTTCTAAGCGACAGAACGGGTTGGTGCGGTTTTGACTGAAGGCCTCCGGTATCCGGGGGCCTTTTTGTAACTGGCGTGCAAAATGATGTGAAATTGGGCATAACCCATAGAGTTACGAAGGGCTTCTCATCTATTATGTAAGCGAGTGTAAAAGCTGCTGGATTTTTGCACAGAATAATAAAAAATGCAGGCTGACGAGCTATCTTGGTTCCATCAGAAACGACTCCATGACAAGAAAAACCTTCATCAGGAAACTCTCCGGGTTGTTCCGAAAATCCGGACGAGTCCAGCGAGTGTGCCTTGAAGTGCGGCCCGATGGCATTGCCTGGGCCGAGACGGCGGCACAACCTTCCACCGGTTTTGCCGAGTGTTCGCCGGCGAAACGCACCAGAGCTCTTCAGGAACTGGCGACCCGGCGCGGCTGGGCCGGCGCTGCAACGACACTGGTGTTGCCTCTCGATCAGTACCAGGTTTTCCAGATGGAGCGTCCCGATGGCATCGACGACGCCGAACTGGGCGACGCTCTCAAGTGGAAACTCAAGGACCTCTTGGATTTCAGCCCCTCCGACGCCGTGTCTGACGTGTTCCCTTTCCCGGAGGACGCCTCCCGGGGGCGCGGTGATCTGGTGAATGTCGTGGCAGCCCGCAAATCCCTGGTGCGGGAGTTGGTCAATCTGGTTCAGGGCTGCGGTCTGGAGCTTGAACAGATCGACATTGCCGAGTTGGCCCTGAGCAATCTGGTCAGTGTGCTCGACCGGAACAATCGCGGCGCCGCCCTGGTGCACCTGCGAGAACATTACGGCCAGATGGTGGTCTGTCGCGACGATACCCTCTACCTGTCCCGTCGGCTGGACGTTACCGCCGAGGATCTCCGGGACGCGGCGCGCCAGGAGACCGCGGTGCAGTCGCTGGCGCTGGAAATGCAGCGTTCCCTGGATTATTACGAGAGCCAGCTCGGACAGGTGCCGCCCGCGGTGATCAATCTGGTGGCCAGGGACACCTCGCTGCCGCTGGCGTCCATGGTGTCGTCCTACGTCGCCGCCGGGGTCGACATGCTGGATTGGTCGGAAGTGGGGCTGGATAAACCCCTGGATAGCCGGTGCCTGCCAGCCTGGAGCGCCAGCTTGACGAGTGGACAGAGGGAGGCGGCATGATTCAGCAGGTCAACCTCTACACTCAGGAACTCCGACCCCGGAAAGAACAACTGCAGGCGGGGACCCTGGCCGGATTGGTGGTGCTGGCGCTGCTGGCTGTGGCGGTGGCGGCGGGAATGGTTCGCCACGAGGCCGCTGAACTGGATGAACGTGTCGATGCAATGGTCGCTGAAAACCTGCGCTTGGAACAGCGGATCACCGACCTGTCCGCTCAGGTCCAGGCGCGACAGCCGTCTCCCGACATCCGCGAGGCCCTGGATCGGGTCACCGCTACCCTGGTTCGTCGCGAGCGCGTGCTGGAGCGGGTGGAAAACCTGGTGCTGACCGGCGGTGGACGCTTCTCCCCGCAGATGGCGGCGCTGGCCCGGCAAATTCCCGAGGATGTCTGGCTCACGGGGATTCGCCTGGATGCCCAGGCGACCCGCGTGGTCATCGAAGGGCGGGCCCGGTCCGGCGCTCTGGTGCCGACCTACCTGGAAAAGCTGGGCGACGAGCCCGTGTTCGCCGGTGAAACCTTTGGTGCCTTCCGGCTCACGCGGCCGGAACAGGGCGCCTGGATTGAATTCCGGGTGGCCACTGAGCGGATGGGGGAGACGAACTGATGGCCGCGTCTTGGCGTAAGTCTTTGCAGCAAGGGGCCGACTGGTTCAACCAGCGGCCGATCCGTGAGCGTGTCCTGATCGCCGCCACGGCCTTGGTACTGGTGCTGTTTGTCGGCTGGGAGCTGGCCGTGGCGCCGGCATTGAGCCGGCAGGGTGCCCTGGAGTCACGAGTGGGCATGCTCGGCGCCAGCCGGGACAGCCTGGTGACCCAGGAGCAAGCCCTGACTCGTCAACTGGCGCGGGATCCGTCCGAGGAACTGCGGCGCCAGTTGGAGTCGCGGCAGCAGCGTCTGGCCCAGTTGGACCGCCAGATTGCCAGTGCCACCGGGCAGCTGATCGCGCCCCGAGCCATGGTTTCGCTGCTCAAGGACATGCTTTCGGCGCAGCAGTCCCTGGCGCTTCAGACCCTGGAACTTAAAACGCCTACCCCCGTGTTCGCTCCGGAATCCGATGCCCCGGCGGGTGCCAATCCGTCGAACCCCGGCTCTGCCCTTGACCCGCTTCTTTATGCCCATGATGTAGAGCTGACCATTGAAGGCGGCTATCTGGATGTGCTCGCCTACCTGAAGCGACTGGAAGCCCTGGACGAGCGCCTCGGCTGGATGGTACTGGAGTACGACGCCGAGAACTGGCCGGCCGGCGAGGCGGTGATCCGCGTTCGTACGCTGAGCCTTGAGCCCGCGTGGCTGGGAGTGTGACATGACCCATTTCAACCTGAGAACCCTGGGCCGAATGCTGGTCGCCATTGGCTGCCTGCTGGCGGTCTCGCCGGTGTCGGCGCTACAGGACCCGACCCGGCCACCCGGTTTTGAACGCGCGCCGGTCAAATCGGCGCCGAAAACCAACCTCGCCCTTCAGTCCATCCTGGTGGGCACTGAGCGCCGGGTGGCTGTCATCAACGGTGAACCCCGGGTCGAGGGGCAGTCGTTTGAGGGCGTTCGCGTGCGCCGAATCCACGACGACCGGGTCGAAGTGATGGATCAGGGACGGGCGCGCACCCTGTACCTGGATCGGCTGCCGCAGATTCGCAGAACCCAATAATCAACAGAACGGACAACCATGATTTCGATGAGACCACTGGCCGGGCTGCTGATTGCCGCCACACTGACGGCATGCAGTAACAACCCGCTCATGCGAACATCCAACGCCACCTCAACGGACGTGGCGGATGACATCGAACAGACCCTGGCCCAGGCGGAGCAGCACTCGGCAACCGGTTCGGACAGTCCCCAAGCCTCTGCGACTCTGCCGGCAGAGGTCAGCGCCGCTCTGCTGCCGTCGCTGTCGACCAGCCAGGATCTGGACGACCGGTTTGATGTCAACGCCAATGGGGTGCCGGCTGGCAGCTTCTTTGAATCCCTGGTCGATGGCACCCGTTACAACGTGGTCTTGCACCCGGATGTGGCTGGCGCCATTGATATGCGGCTGCGGGATGTGTCCGTGCCAGAGGTGATGGACATCGCCGCCGACCTCTACGATCTGGATATCCAGCGCAACGGTCGTCTGTTTACCGTCCGGGCGAATCGGATCCAGACCCGGCTGTTCCCCATCGATTACCTGCACTTCAAGCGCAAGGGCGGTTCCGAAACCCGGGTCAGTTCCGGCCAGGTAACCAGCTCACCCAACAACAGCGGCAACAACCGCGGCGGCGTCAACGACAACGGCGGCTCCGACCGTCGCAATCTCGTGGGCACGACCATTTCCACCGAAACCGAGTCCGATTTCTGGGCGGACATCCGTCGGGCGCTGGCGATGATCGTCGGCACCGGCGAGGACCAGCAGGTGATCGTGAACCCGGGAGCCGGGCTGGTCATGGTGCGTGCCGGCGCCGACGATCTTCGTCTGGTGGAGGAGTACCTGCGCCGCACCGAGCTGATCATGCAGCGCCAGGTGGTTCTGGAGGCGAAGATCCTCGAAATCATCCTGAGCGAAGGCTACCAGCAGGGCATCAACTGGTCGGATCTGCAGAGTGCTTCGAGCATCACCGCCTCGGACGGCCTGCCCGAAGACTTCACGGCCCAGGCCCTGAGTGGTCAGGTGATCCGCACCTCTGACATCGGCGGACTGTTTTCCGCCAGCGTGCGGGCCGGGGATTTCTCGGCGTTGATCGAGTTGCTGGGTGAGCAGGGCAATGTCCAGATCCTGTCCAGCCCGCGCATCTCCACCGTCAACAACCAGAAGGCGGTGATCAAGGTCGGCACCGATGAGTTCTTCGTGACCGATATCGATTTTGACGACGACAACTCAGCGGTGACCGGTGCCGACAGCACCTCCACCTCGGTCGAGTTGACCCCCTTCTTCTCCGGTATCTCCCTGGATGTCACGCCGCAGATTTCCGAGTCCGGCAGCATCACCCTGCACGTGCACCCCTCGGTCAGTGAAGTGAATGACCAGAACAAGGTGATCACCATCGGCGAGCGGGACGTGACCCTGCCGCTGGCCATCAGTACCGTGCGGGAAACCGACAGCGTGATCCGGGCCGAGAGTGGCCAGATTGTGGTGATCGGCGGCCTGATCCAGAACACCAGCGAAGACAATAACGCGGCGGTGCCGTTCTTCAGTGACATCCCGGTGGTGGGTGAGCTGTTCAAGCAGCGCCGGTTCCAGTCCCGCAAGAGTGAGCTGGTGATCCTGCTGCGCCCGGTGGTGGTGGAGCCAGGTCTGATGAATGCCGACATTGCCGCCAGCCGCGAGCGCATGAACGTGTTGCGCGAGCTGCTGCAGTCGTCCCAGTCGGTGACCCCGGAACCGGAGAAAGCCCGTCGCTAGCATGTACGAGTCACATTTCGGACTGCAGGAAGCACCGTTCGCATTGACGCCTAACACCCGCTATTTCCTGCGGGCGCCCAGCCATGGCGACGCGCTGGAGTTGCTGCTGGTGGCGCTCAGTGAACGAGAGGGTTTCATCAAGATTACCGGGGAAGTGGGCACCGGCAAGACCCTGTTGTGCCGGCTGCTGCTCAATGAACTGGAGCAGAAGGCGCACACAGCCTACCTCCCCAATCCACACCTGTCGCCGGACGCGCTGTACCAGGCGGTGGCGGAGGAATTGGGCGTGGAAGTCGCGGCCTGCACCAACACCCACCAGGTTCTGAAGGCCCTAAATGAACGCCTGATCGAGATGGCCGTGGCCCAGACGCCGGTGGTGCTGGTGATTGATGAAGCCCAGGCCATGCCCGAGGCCACCATCGAAGCCCTGAGGTTGCTGACCAATCTGGAAACCGAAAGCACGCGCCTGCTGCAGGTGGTGTTGTTTGGCCAACCGGAGCTGGACGCCATGCTCGCGCAAGACAGTCTGCGCCAGCTGCGCCAGCGCATCACCTTTCACTATCGGCTCGAGCCCCTCGATCGGCAATCGGTGGCACAGTACCTGCGGCATCGGGTGGCCCAGGCCGGCTACAACGGTGGCGACCTGTTCTCGCCCGGCGCCTTGCGGCTGATTACCCGCGCCTCCGGCGGTATCCCCCGGTTGGTCAATGTCCTCGCCCACAAGGCCATGCTGGCGGCCTGGGGAGGCGGTGATCGCCACATCCAGCGCGGGCACGTGGCCCGGGCCATCCGGGACACCGAAAGCGTGCGGCAGCCCGGTTTGTTGGCGAGGTGGCTATGAGTTTGCTCAATGATGCCCTGCGCGCCGCGGAACAGCGGCAGAACCGCCCCAACGTCGCGTCGGCCTATACCGGCCGGGTTGAAGCGGGCGCGAGTTCTCGGCGTTGGCTGATTCCCGTCATTGCCGTGGGCCTCGGGCTCGCTGTGGCCGGCGGCGGGTACGCCCTGTGGTTCGAACAGGGCGAAAGCAATCAGGTCGTGACTGAGCCTGCGCAGCCAACGACGCCCGCCCCCAAGCCAGAACCCCAGGCACCCGCCTCCACCGTGACACCGAAGCCGGTCGACTCCGGTGTGGCCGAACCCCAGCCGGAGGCAGCAGCACCGTCGCCCTCCGTGCTCGAACCGGAGCCGGTGCCATCGGCCCCTGAGTCCGAGGCTGCGGCAACCGCGCTCACCGCGCCGGAGAAGCGGGCCGAACACCAGGCCCCGGCGCCCGGGGTTGCTCAACGGGAGCAGCCGCCGGAGGTGCCGGCGGTCAAACAGGTCCGGGAAACCCCGGAAGCGGTGGACCGCCAGGTCAGTCGGGAGGTGTCACAGCTGTTGCGTCGCGGTGAGTCCCGGCTGGCGGAGGCACGTCTGGCCGAGCTGGCCTCCGGGCAAGCGGCGCCCGCCAGTCGGGCAGTCTTCGCCAGGGCCATGCTGCTGCAGGACAGTCCTGAGCGGGCGCTGCGCTGGGTCACCGGCCCGGACGCCGAAGCCGTTCCGGACTTGCGCTTGCTGCAGGCCCGGGCGCTGTTGGCGCTGGGCCGCCAGGAGCAGGCTGTGACCCTGCTGGTGCAGGACGTGCCGGCGGTTCGGGATCACCTGGAGTACCGCATCACGCTGGCCACGTTGCTGCAGCAGACGGGGCAGAACGTTGAGGCAGCGCGACACTGGTCGGCGCTGATCGCCGTCGACGACCGGCGTCCGGCCTGGTGGGTGGGGCTGGCCATTGCCCTGGAATCCCAGGGTGAGCCAGCCGCAGCCGTGAAGGCCTATGCCCAGGCGGCGCAACTGCCCGGGCTGTCGCCGTCGCTGACTGAGTATGTCCGCGACCGTTTGAATTCATTGCAGGCAGGATAGACATGTCGGAGCTCAAGAAAAAAATCCGGATTGGCGACCTGCTGGTGCAGAACGACGTCATCACTGAACAGCAGCTGATGACCGCCCTGAACGAACAGAAGAACACCGGTCGAAAGCTGGGGCGCACGCTCATCGATCTGGGCTACGTGGACGAGGACAACCTGCTCAACATCCTCTCGCGCCAGCTTGAGGTGCCCTTCGTGCAGCTGCGCCATTACCAGTTCAACAATGACCTGGTGAAGAAACTGCCCGAGGCCATGGCCCGCCGGTTTCGCAGCATCGTGCTGGCGGAGCAGGGCGGTGAACTGCTGGTGGGCATGGCCGACCCCCTCGATATCTTTGCCTACGACGAACTGGTGCGAATCCTAAGGCAGCCGATCAAACAGGCGGTGGTCCGCGAGAGCGAGCTGCTGAGCACCATCGATCTGGTGTACCGACGCACCGACGAAATCGCCTCCCTGGCCGAAGAGCTGGAAGACGAGCTGGGCGACGACGCCTTTGACCTGGCGGACCTGTCGGCGGAATCCGAGAGTACCGAGGCGCCGGTGGTCAAGCTGCTGCAGACGCTGTTCGAGGATGCAGTCCAGGCCCGCAGCTCCGACATCCATATAGAACCGGACGAGACCGTGGTCCGCATCCGCCAGCGGGTGGACGGCGTGCTGCAGGAACAAGTGATGAAGGAGAAGCGGGTTAACGCCGCCCTGGTGTTGCGCCTGAAGCTGATGGCCGGCCTCAATATCTCGGAAAAACGGCTGCCCCAGGATGGCCGGTTCAACGTCCGGGTCAAGGGCCGCAGCATCGATGTGCGAGTGTCCACCATGCCCGTCCAGTACGGCGAATCGGTGGTCATGCGTCTGCTGGACCAGAGCCAGGGGATGTTGAATCTGGAGGCGACCGGCATGCCACCGAGCCTGCTCAAGCGGTTCCGGCGCATGATCCGCAAGCCCCATGGCATGATCCTGGTCACCGGCCCGACCGGTAGCGGTAAGACCACCACACTCTACGGGGCCCTGACCGAGCTGAATCGACCGGAGGTGAAAATCATCACCGCCGAAGACCCGGTGGAATACCGGCTGCCACGGATCACCCAGGTCCAGGTCAATCCGAAGATCGGCCTGGAATTCGCCGGTGTGTTGCGCTCCGCCCTGCGTCAGGATCCGGACGTGATTCTGGTGGGTGAGATGCGCGACCGGGAGACCGTGGAAATCGGTCTGCGCGCCGCCATGACCGGTCACCTGGTGCTGTCCACCCTGCACACCAACGACTCCATCAGCAGCGCCATGCGCTTGATCGATATGGGCGCGCAGCCTTTCCTGGTGGCCAGTTCACTGCTGGGTATCGTGGCCCAGCGCCTGGTCCGGCGCGTGTGCGGCAATTGCTCGGAAGCCTACGAACCCACCGATCAGGAGCAGGTGTGGCTCGACGGGTTCGATCTGGATCCACTCGACCGGGAAGCCGGTTTCGTCCATGGCCGCGGTTGTTACCAGTGCAGCAACACCGGGTACAAGGGCCGAGTGGGGGTGCACGAGTTGCTGGAGATGAACGAGGCCATGCTGGACGCCCTGCGCCGTCAGGATGTCGCGGCCTTCACCAAGGCCGCTCGCCAGAGTGATCTGTACCGGCCCCTCGGCCACTGCGCCATGGACTATGCCTTGCAGGGGGTGACCACCCTGGAGGAGGTGGCCCGGGTCGCGGCGACGTCGGAGAGCGAGTTCACCGACGCCGGCGAGGTTCCTATGGCCGTGGACCTGATTGGAGCGGATGACTGATGCAGTTCAGTTACCGGGGCAAAGACGATCGGGGCATCCTCCAGCAGGGTTCGCTGGTGGCTGCCAATGCCGACGCGGCTGCGTCTGAGTTGATGCGCCGGGGCATCACGCCACTCACCATCCGTGAACAGCAGGACCAGGCGTCCCTGGGTGACCGACTCAATGGCCTGGCGCTGTTTCGCAAGAAGGTGACGCTGGACGAACTGATCGTGTTCTGTCGCCAGATGCATGCGCTGACCAAGGCTGGCATACCCCTAATCCGTACCATGCGCGGTCTGGCCGAGACCACCCGTTCGCCCGAGCTGGCGAGGGTGCTGGAAGACGTCACCTCGCGCCTGGAGGGTGGCACCACCATGGCGACCGCCATGCAGGCCCATCCGACGGTGTTCTCCGAACTCTTCGTGGCCATGATCCACGTGGGCGAGAACACCGGCATGCTGGACGATGCCTTCAAACGCCTATCGGAAATTCTTGAACTGGAGCGCGACACCAAGCGCCGTCTGAAACAGGCCATGCGTTACCCCACCTTTGTGGTGGTGGCGCTGCTGGCGGCACTGATGGTGGTGAATTTCCTGGTGATCCCCAAATTCGCGTCGGTGTTCGACAAACTCGGCGCCGATTTGCCGTTCCTGACCCAGGTCTTGGTGGGCACCTCCAATTTCCTGCTCGGCTACTGGTACATCGTGCTGTTCGCCGTGGCCGCCATCGCACTCCTGGTTCGGCAGTGGAAACGGACCGAGCAGGGGCGCCTGACCTGGGACCGGTTCAAGCTGCGCATGCCGATCATTGGGCCCTTGCTGGAGCTGATCACCCTGAGCCGGTTTGCCCGCAATTTTGCCACCATGCTGTCCGCCGGGATGCCCGTCACCCACGCCTTGACGGTCGTCGCGGATGCCACGGACAATGCCTGGATTGCCAAGCATATCAAGGAAATGCGCGTGGGCATCGAGCGTGGCGAAAGCCTGCTTCGGACCGCCCGGCAAAGCCAGATGTTCACGCCGCTGATCCTGCAGATGATCGCGGTCGGTGAGGAAACCGGTTCGGTGGACGACATGCTGAACAACGTGGCGGACTTTTACGACGAGGACGTCGATTTCGGCCTCAAGCGGCTGGCGGAATCCATAGAACCCATCCTGATCGTGGCCATGGGCGTGCTGGTGCTGATTCTGGCGCTGGGTGTGTTCCTGCCGATCTGGGACCTGGGGGCCGCCGCCATGGGGCGGGGCTGAGTTGGCCAGTGCGATTGCAGCCGCTGGCGACTACGCCAGTCGTCGAAGGTTTCGATGTCTGATCGCGCTGATCGTCCTGGCGCTGCTGTGGTGGTACGTGCTTGAGGCCATCGAGCGAAGGGCGGGTGATGTCGAGCAGTTGGCGGCAGAGAGCGTGTTCAGTCAGCTTCAGTCGGCGGTCCTGATCAAGAGCGCTGAGGCGATGCTGGCACAACCTCCGGGCTACGAGAGAAGGGTGGATGGCAATCCCTTCGACTGGCTGGAACAGGAATGGACGAATTATCAGGGCGAGTGCGAAGGCGCCTATCCGCCCCATGGGCAGTGGTGCTTTCAAGTGGGCGTAGAGAAAAACAGGGAAAATCACTCGAAAGGGTGGTTGATTTACAGGCCCACTCAGCCGATAACCGTCACAGGCCAGGCGATCTCGCCAGGCAGTCCTGGGGCCTGGCGGGTGGCTCTTGAGTTCGCCGAAGCGAGGGGCGAAAAAAGGCCCCGGAAAGAACGGCGAACGATGGGTTTGAAGCTAGTGGCAGTGGATCCCGAAACAGGCACTTCTCTGTCACAGGATGGCGGAGTCTCCAATAAAAACGCGGTGGAGCAGTAGTATGCAGACGCAGTCGACTCACAAACAATCTGGTTTCACGCTGATCGAACTGGTGGTGGTGATCGCCATTCTGGCCATCCTGGCGGCCTTCGCCTTGCCGAGGTTTGCTCAGTTGTCCGAGCAGGCTCACCAGTCGAGTATCCGGGCGACATCGGGCGCGCTGGCCGCGGGGGTGGCGTTGGCGAAAACCCAGTGGGTATCGAATGGCTTCACCACGGCCCAAACGGATGTTCAGGGATTCGGCAATGACTTGGTGGACGTGAGCGCAGAAGGTTGGGCGACCTCGGTCGCGTCCGACGATACCAGCTCGGCCATGACCAACACCAAATGTCTGGAAGTCTGGGCTGGGCTGTTGCAGTCCAATGCCCCAACGGTGTCGGCGGCTGCGGGTGACAACCCGGATTACCTGATAAGCACAACAAGCGGTGACTGTGTCTTTACCTATCGGCAGGATGGCCAGGGCAGTTTCATCGAATACGACGCCGATACCGGCGAAATAACAACAACCATCAACTGATTTTACGCACTCAACACGAGAAACGGAGCAGTACCATGAACGCTATGACAGCAATTCAGAATAAAAAGCAGCAAGGTTTTACCCTCATCGAACTGGTGATGGTGATTGTGATTTTGGGGATTTTGGCAGCGTTTGCTTTGCCGAGATTTGCGGATTTGGGATCGGAGGCGCGCTTATCTTCCCTGAATGGAGCTATTGGCGCAGTGAAATCGGCGGCTGGTATTGCTCACTCGGCATGTTTAGCAAGGGCGGCATGCGATGACTCGGATGGTGCAACGTTGGCCTTGGATGGCGATACCGTCAACATGGCAAATGCATATCCAGAAGCTGCGGCAGGAGGCATTGACGATGCGGCTCAGATTGCCGACGACTTTATTTTGGGCACTCCGAGCGGAACAGAGCCTAACCGGACTGTAGTTATTTCTGCCGATGACGGTAACGGTGCCGCATTGGCGAACTGCAACTTCACATATGCAGAAAACACTGGTTCTGTGACCGCTTCGACGACTACTGGCTGTTAAGTGCGGCCAGTGGTGGGCAGAAGCATTTCCGAGTTAGTTAGAGTGACTAGGGCGTGAGACTATCGGTTTTGTCGAGTGGCTTCTCTCTGGTAGAGCTGGTCATGGTAGTTGTTTTGATTGGGGTGTTAGCTCTTTTAGGGATAGGGCTTTTTGCCACCCGATCTGCCTTCTCTCCGCTTTTAGCCACCCAACAACTCGCCTCCGCCACGCTGCTTGCCCAGCAAGCAGCGTTGGCGGGCAACCCCGCCAACGCCCTAACCATCGAGCAAAACACCGACAACTTCCGCTTCACAGTCGGTCCGGCTACCGCAAACCCCAGGGTTTTTGAAATCGCCCGGGCAGGAACCTCACTCTCGGTTCCGGGCACTTTGCCCCTGACCTTGAATTTCAACGCCGACGGCGCACCGTCCACCGGCGCCAATCTGAATCTCACCTTCTCCGGTGATTCCACCTTTCAAACCTGCCTGAGCTCCCGTGGCGCCGTGTATGCCGGAGCCTGCCAGCCATGATTTCGCAGCGCGGGGCAACCCTGGTGGAGCTGGTCATTACCATCGTGATCATCAGCGTGGCCATCGCCGGCGTGGTCGGTGCCTTTTCCCTGATCGCCAGCCGCAGCGCAGACCCGCTGAACCAGACTCGGGTGGTGGAGCTGGCGCAGCTGTATATGGACGAGATTCTTGCCAAGAAATACGACGACAGCACCCCTCAAGGAGGCACGCCCAAGTACAGCGGCGGCTGTACCATCGGTCCGGAGCCGGGGGAAAATCGCGGGAATTTTGACGATGTGGACGATTACCACGATTTGACCGATTCGCCGCCACGGAGCGCCGAATCAGTGCTCAATGGTTACAGCGGATTTTCAGTTTCGGTAACCGTTGCCTGCGCGGGCGCCGACGTCGGGCTGCCCGGCTCGGAGGCGAAACGGGTTGAGCTGAATATCCAGGCGCCGGGTAACCAGAGTTTCATCATGTCGGCTTACCGGGCGAATTTCTGATGATGCGGGCGCGCGGTTTCACGCTGGTGGAGCTGATCATGGTGATCGTTCTGCTGGGCATCGTTGCCACCGTGTCCGTGCGGTTTGTGAGCCTGTCCACCCAAGGCGCGATCGATGTCAGTTCCAGGCAGCAACGGGCGCTCAAGGGCGTCGTCGTTTCCGAACAAATCAGTCGCGATATTCGGGAGGCCCTGCCTACGTCGATCCGGGTGTCCGGCGACAACCGCTGTCTGGAGTGGTTCCCCATACAGGCGGCGTCGGTCTACCGAAACCTTCCGCGCGGCCCAAACCCGGACAGCTTTGAAGCCGTCCCGTTACCCGGGGGCGCGACCGCCGAGGGCAGGGTCGTCGTGTATGGCTACTCGGGTAACCTCTATAGCCCAAGCAATCCCGGCCCCATTTCGGGTAATGCCACCATGCCGACAGGAGCGCCCTTGGTGACGGTCGACCTGGATTCGCCCCACCGTTTCAACGGAGGCTCGCCCCAGCGTCGTTTCTTCATCGTGGATGAGCCAGTCACACTCTGTCAGGACGGTGGTTTCCTGTATCGCTACCGAAACTACGGCATCAACAGCACCATCGCGAGCGGAATGCCCTCGTCCCACCCCAACCGCGAGGTGGTCGCGGCTAATGTCACGCCCGACTCGGTCCGCTTCTCCTTCGTGCCGCCGTCACTGCAGCGGGGCGCCGTGGTGCGTTTTGCCTTCGAGTTGAGCGACCCAACCACCGGAGAGGCCACCAGTGTCGACCAGGAGGTACAGATTCGTAATGTACCCTGACATCTTGACTCGCTCACAGCGGGGCGCGGGTTTACCCGTCGCCTTGTTTGTTATCACGGTACTGGCGCTGATTGTTGTCGGCATGGCCCAGCTGCAGGACAGCACCGGGCAATCGGTGAGCCTGCAAATCCAGTCCCAGCGAGCATTTTATGCGGCCGAAAGCGGAGTCCAGGTAGCCTTGCGGGATGCGCTGGAAAGCAATAGCTGTGGCGCGGTTCAAAGCCCACTGGTATTCACCGCGTCTGGGTTGGCTGGCTGCAACGCAACCGTCTCTTGTGAAACCTTGGTGGCCGACATTCAGGGCAACGGCAGTAACGATACGATTTATGTACTTGTCAGTCGGGGCAGTTGCGGCGCTGCCGGTCCCGATGCGGCGACACGAACCATTGAGGTGAGGGCACGATGATGCAGGCACTGTTCAGATTACTGGGTCGTACTGTCTGCCTGCGGCGGTTGGTGGTTTGCCTATTGGCGCTCTTTCCCGGTTACGTATTTGCTGTCTGCTCTGCGGATTACCACGGGCTGGCAACCATCAACGAGGTGTTCAAGCTCGGGGAGGGTGGCAAAAATCAGGGCGGAACTAAACAGGGCGGCAACAAGCGATTTGTTGAATTGAAGCTGCTGACCTCCGCCATTTCCGCCAGTGAGTATGATCAATGGCAAGTGCAGACGTGTGCGGAAGGAGGCACCAATAACAATCCAACAGAGGTATGCAGCGCCCCTATCTCACTGTCTGCCGCTGATGACAGTACCTATCCCTGGATTGTTATTGGCGAGTCTCTGCTCAGCAATTCTGAAATCAACCTGCAGAAAATGGACATCCTGCTGACTGATGGAGGCGGAGCTACCATCGACTACCTCAGCATCGACGGATTTGATGAGCTGGAGGATGAAAATTGCACGCCCGCCTTCGACTGGGAATTTGATCCTCGCAACGGCAACAGCACCAAAAACGTCAAACGCCAACCCGACGGTACCGGAGATTGGGATAGTGCGCCGGGCAATTCGGATAAAGATTCGGAAGGTGATACCAACGACGGCGGGCCCGAGGGTCCGGACATCAGCGTGTCCAGTGCCACCGTCTTCCCCGGGGAGACCGCAGAATTTGTCATCTCTCTGGCCGAGGCCGCGTCGGAAGAGCTGACTGTTGAGTACGCCACCCGCGACGACTCCGCCGAGGATGGAAGAGATTTTGACGGGCAGGCCGGCACGGTCACTTTTGCCCCGGGTACAACGTCAATAACCGTTTCGGTGCCAACCATCGTAACCGGTGACCGGGACGGGAAGCGCTTTTTCCTGGACTTGAGCAACCCGAGCGCCGGGCAACTCACCAGTCAAATCGGTGTCGGTTACATCCTGCCTGAACCCAATGGCTACTGGCGCCTGGAATCGCCCGGCTGGTCGGATGCGCCCGGTGAGGTCCTGGATTATTCCGGGAACGACCTGAATGGCCGGGCCCGTAATGGAGCGCAGGCGGCAAAGACCTCACCCGCGCTTGCCAATAACCCGGGTACCTGTGGTTATGCCGAGTTCAACGGCACCGACCAGTACGTCGAAATCCCCGATAACCAAGCGCTGGATTTGAAGGACGAGTTGACGGTCAGTGCCTGGATTTATACCAGGGAGTTTCCAACCGGTGGCCGACTGAAAACCATTGTCTCGAAGGATGAAAATTACGAGTTTCATCTCAATGCCAGTGGCGAAATATATTGGTGGTGGCGCACCACAAATGGGTGGACCCGCTCGCTGACAACGGCGGGTGCCAATCTTGCTTTGAATACCTGGCACCATGTTGCGATCACCTATGCCCAGGGTCGGCAGCGCATTTATGTGGACGGTCAGCTACGCGCCAGTTCCTCCTCTTTCGGTGAGTTGCGACGCAATAATGACCCCTTCCAGATTGGCCAGGATCAGGGCTATTTCGGTCGGTACTTTAACGGGTTTATTGATGAAGTGCGCGTCTACGAGACGGCGCTGCCCGCCACTGGGATTGAGGCGTTGCGCCTGCGCCGGCACGTTTGTGCCCAGAACCTGGGTACATTGGCAATGCCGACACCCGGCACCGCAAGTGTGTGCAAGCCGGTGTCGCTCACGTTGTCCGCCAAGGATGGGGACGGTGACCTGCTGACCGACTATGACGGGACCGTCTTATTGTCCACCAGCTCAGGACACGGTGATTGGTCTGTGCTCGAGGGAGCCGGCACACTCACCCCAAGCGTCGATGATGACGACAACGGTCGGGCCGCGTATCGGTTCAACGCCGCCGATGGTGGCGAAGTCAGGCTGGCGCTGCTCAATACACATCCAGATCGACTGACCATCACCGCCCGAGATTCGGATGCGGACGTCACCCTCACCACGCCGGTCATCGAGTTCCTCTCCAGCACCCTGCTGATCGAACCTCTGTCCAGTCTGGGTGACGACATCATTGCTGGCAGGCGCCATGGCTTCTTCGTGAGTCTCGTTCGCCAGGACCCGGATGATGGCAGCTGCGGTGTGGACGAAGGCTACGACGGGTTGTTTTCCCTGAAAGCCTGGTTGGCCCGCAGTGCCAACGATCCGGGCGGTCAGGCGCCGGCATTGCGTGGCGATTCGACACTGAGCGGGGTGCCGGACTCGAAGCCGGGGAGCGGCAACCTGGATCTGCGATTCAACGAGGGGGTGGCATCCTTTGAACTGGATACCTTTGATGTCGGCGCCTATTCGCTGAACCTCCTGGATGATGGCAGTGGCCACGCGGTGGATGAGGCGGGCGAGCCCCTGGCCATCGGCAGTAGCTTGAGCACGCCGCCTTGGGTGGTTCGGCCCTTTGCCTTTTCAGTGGTGGCCAGCGATGCAAGCGGTGGCGCCAATCCCGGGGCAGTGTCGCCAACCGGCCCGACCTTCGTCACCGCCGGCAGTCCATTCAACCTGCGCGTAGCCGCTCGTCTCTACCAGAGCAGCGATGACAACGATGGCGATGGCATTGCGGACGATGGAGCCTTGTTGACCGATAACGCCATTGCCCAGTCCTTTGGGCAAAGCGGTACCGAGGTGAACCTGGTCTCAGGTCTTCGACTGCCCGCAGGTGGCGCCGACCCTGGGTTGTCCGGGAATCTGCCCATCCTGTCGGGCTTTGCTGGCGGAGCGGCGGCGAAGGACTTTGTGTTCAACGAGGTCGGCATCATCGAGGTGACGGCGTCGGTGAGTGGCGGTGACTACCTGGGGATGGGCCCTAGTCGAACCGGCAGGATTCGTGGCCAGAGTGGTCCCATCGGTCGCTTTTACCCCGCTGACTTCCTGGTCACCGTCGCCGATGCGGGGGCCCTTGCCCCTTCCTGCAGCGCCGGGGCGACGGCCTTTACCTACGTTGGGGAGGCGATTGACTACGCTTTG
Source organism: Marinobacter qingdaonensis (assembly GCF_034555935.1). Taxonomy (NCBI): domain Bacteria; kingdom Pseudomonadati; phylum Pseudomonadota; class Gammaproteobacteria; order Pseudomonadales; family Marinobacteraceae; genus Marinobacter; species Marinobacter qingdaonensis. Next base: position 128,818 of record NZ_JAYDCJ010000005.1, on the reverse strand, counting down.
GCGCCGGAATTCCGCATTGAGCCGGTGACCGAGGCCGGTGGTGTGACCAGAAACTACCAGGGCAGTTTCCGTCATTTGGAGAGCTCCGAAGTGACACTGGAGTACCCGGGGGCTGACACGAACAACGGTCTGACCGTGTCCGTGGACACAGAGACTGCTTCGTTGCTCGAAAACGGTGACGGCACCCTTCGATTCACCCTAGGAGCGGATCAGTTCACCTACCTGAAAGTGCCGGCTTCCCGGGTTGCCCCGTTTACCGCGTCCCTGGCACTCAATGTGAGCGGTATCCTGGAGACCTTGGATGACGTTACCTCTTCTTCCGTGCCGGTGACGGCCAGTCCTTCAGGTGTCCTGGTGAAATATGGTCGCCTGCATCTGGATAACAGCTATGGACCGGAAACTGATCCGTTGATCGTGCCCCTGCAGTTGCAGTACTTCAATGGTTCGAGCTTCGTTCTGAACACGGATGACAGTTGCTGGGCCTACAACACGGGGAGCGACGCGTCCGTAAATCCGACCGGCTTGACCAGTGTTGAGGGCGAGGCCGGAACCGTCAGTGCCGGCACGCCTCCGGGGGCTCGCCAGTTGAGGTTATCGGCACCGGGGGAGGGCAACACTGGCGAGGTGACGGTTACCTACGCGGTCCCTGACTGGTTGAAGGACGATCTGGACGGTGATGGGGCTCTGGATGCCCCCGCCGCCCTGGCCACCTTTGGCGTCTACCGCGGGCATGATCGCGTCATCTACTGGCAGGAGCGCTAACCCCGACCAGCCTCAACCCGGCCATGAACCCAACAAAAAAGGGGCGACCCTCGCGGGGCGCCCCTGGCAAACGAGCCCGGCGGCTCAGTCGTCATCACTCTCGGGGTGATCCAATCCCAACTCGTTGATCTTCCGGGTCAGGGTGTTGCGGCCCCAGCCCAGCAGTACCGAGGCGTCCCGGCGCCGGCCGCCGGTGTGTTTCAACGCCGTCTCGATCATGATCTTTTCAAATTCCGGCACTGCGGTGTCCAGGATGCCTTTCTTGCCCCGCTTCAGTTCTTGCTCGGCCCAGTTGCGCAGGCCTTCCTGCCAGGTGGTGCCGGTGGTTGGGGTTTCGGCCTGGTGCAGCAGTTCCGGTGGCAGGTCGTCGATGTGAATTTCGCGGCCGCTGGCCATCACGGTCAGCCAGCGGCAGGTGTTCTCCAGCTGGCGGACGTTACCCGGCCAGGGCAGGGTGGTGAGGTATTCTTCGGCGTCGGGCCGGAGGATCTTGGGCTCGACTGCCAACTCCTTGGCCGCACGCTTGAGAAAGTGCAGCATCAGCCGGGGGATGTCTTCCCGGCGTTCGGCCAGTTTCGGCAGGTGCACCCGAATGACGTTCAGGCGATGGAACAGGTCCTCCCGGAAGGAGCCGCCCTGGACCAGCTTTTCCAGGTCCTGGTGCGTGGCGGCGATGATGCGGACATCGACTTTGATCGGGGTGGTGCCACCGACCCGGTAAAACTCGCCGTCGGCCAGGACCCGCAGCAGGCGGGTCTGGGTGTCGGCGGGCATGTCGCCGATTTCATCCAGAAACAGGGTGCCACCGTTGGCTTGCTCGAACCGACCCTGGCGGGCGGCGCCGGCACCGGTGAAGGCGCCTTTCTCGTGGCCAAACAGCTCGGACTCGATCAGATCCTTGGGGATGGCCGCCATGTTCAGGGCAATGAACGGGTGCTTGGCCCGGGGGCTGTGGTTGTGCAGGGCCTGGGCGACCAGTTCCTTGCCGGTGCCGCTTTCGCCGTTGATCAGGACCGTGATGTTGGAGTGGGACAGCCGGCCAATGGCGCGAAACACCTCCTGCATCGCCGGGGCCTCGCCAATGATCTCGGCGTTGCGCTGGGCACTCTCGGCGGCCGGCTCGGAACTGGCTTTCTTCTCGTGACTGTGGGCAACGGCACGCTTGACCAGGGCAACCGCATCGTCCACGTCGAACGGCTTGGGCAGGTATTCGAAGGCCCCGGTCTGGTAACTGGTCACCGCACTTTCCAGGTCGGAGTGGGCGGTCATGATGATCACGGGCACATCGGCGTGCACTTCCACAATCTGGGACAGCAGGGTAATCCCGTCGACACCCGGCATGCGGATGTCGCTGATGATGGCATCGGGCTGCTCATGCTCAAGCCGCATCATGATGCTCTCGCCGCTCTCGAAAACCCGGGGTTGCATACCGGCTTGGGTAAGGGCGCGCTCCAGCACCCAGCGAATACTTCGATCGTCGTCAATGATCCAGACGTTTGCCGGTTGGCTCATGGGGTGTCCTCCAGAGGCAGGAAGATGATGAAGTCAGTGCGGCCCGGCTCGCTTTCGCACTCCACCAGGCCGTGATGTTGACCGATGATGCTCTGGGTGATGGAAAGCCCCAGGCCGGTGCCACTGGCACGGCCGCTGATCATCGGATAGAAAATGTTTTGCAGCAGCTCCGGCGGAATGCCGGGGCCGTTATCGATGACATCGACCCGGCAGACCAGGCGATGGCGTCGGTTGCCAATGGTGAACTGTCGCAGGGCCCGGGTCCGGAAGGTGATGGTCGGCGGGTTCTTGCTGCGGTGTTCGCTCTGCTGCTCGAAAGCGGCTTCCATGGCATTGCGGGCGATGTTCAGGAACGCCTGGATCAGTTGTTCCTTGTCGCCCCGGAATTCTGGAAGGCTGGGGTCGTAATCGCGGCGGAACACCAGGCTGTTCTTGCTTTCCGCTTCCACCAGGGTGCCGACCCGCTCCAGCACTTCGTGGATGTTGGTCGGGGCCAGCTTCAGGGCCTTGTTGGGACCGAGCATCCGGTCGACCAGGCCGCGCAGCCGGTCCGCTTCGTCGATGATCACGCGGGTGTACTCGCGCTGATCCTCGTCATTGAGCTCGCGGTCGAGCAGCTGGGCCGCGCCGCGGATGCCGCCGAGGGGATTCTTGATTTCGTGGGCCATGCCCCGCACCAGGATCCGGGTGGTTTCCTGCTGGGAGATGATGTCCTCTTCCCGACTGATGCGCAGCAGGCGGTCCCGAGGCTGGATCTCAATCAGCAGCTCGGTCGGCTCCAGGCTGATGGGGGTCACCGAGTAATCCACGGTCAGCCTGGCCCCGCTGGTGAGCAGGAACTCCGCTTCCCGGCGGGTGTAGGACTGGCCATTTTCTGCTGCGGCATAGAGCGTCTTCAGCGCGTCTTCCGAGTCCACCAGAATGTCCTTGAACGGCTGTCCCTGGCTCCGGGTCATGCTGGTTTCGAACAGGCTTTCGGCGGCCGGATTGAAGTAACGGATTTTCAGGCTGTCCTCGAGGACCAGAACTGCGGTGGTCAGGCTGTCCAGAATACTCTTGTAGCCGTTCGAAGAGGCCGTAGGCAGTGCCATGCGTGAATCCCGTTGGTTCGACATAGTAATTGTGATGACCTCCTGAAGTCTGCAAGAAGCGAACCACTTTGAAAGCCGGTTCAAAAAGAGTGGGCAAACGGCGGGCATGGGCGTCAAACAGCCGGAAAATATGCCGTAAGCTGGTGCACATTCAGGAAAAGGGGGTGACCAGCCGGGAAATTTCGCCCCGTTGCTGGTCAGAGTATGGCGTGTTAATGGTGCGGGCGCACCAAAATAGTGCGATGATTCAGTTGGCGACGGACGGCCGGTGGACCGTGAAGGTGATGGCGGTACCGGTTTTTACCTGCACGCCGTTCTCGTCGACGATGTGGACCCGGGCATCGTGGGTGCCCCGGAAAACGTTGCGAACCGTGACCGAGCCGGACGTGGTCTGGCCCACGGGTTGGCCGTCCAGAGTTACTTCGTACTTGTGGCCAGCCTGCAGGCCTGGGCTGCTTCTCAGCTCAAACTGCACGTCGCCACTGCCGCTGTGAAAGGCCTGGTTGTTTTCCGGGTAGGCGAAGGACACGCTCTCGTAGACCGAGCCTTCCCGCTGCACGTCCTCCCGAAGCTGCTCGGTTTCGCGCACGTCCTGGGGCTTGGGCAGGGTGACGGTGGTGACGGGCTTGACCTCGATGGCCTCGGAGCCGTCGGAGGGCTCGTCGGAGAAGGTGACGTTGCCATAGGCGTCGACGTTGCGATAAACCTCGGCGCCGGCGGGGCTGGCCAGGACAACCAGCATGGCGGCGACTAATCCGTTCCTCGGTTTCATAAGCCTACCTGTCGATGGTGTTTCTTCGATTATCTGCGGCGCCCCGGGTCATTTCAACGCCTTGGCGCTGGGATGTTGGTTACATATCGTTAAGGGCGGCAGGGCTGTGAGTGCGGCCACAAAAAAGCCCCGCACTGGGCGGGGCTTTCTCACAATCCCGGTAAACCGGGTTGTGTTAGCAGGAGTAGTAGAGCTCGAACTCAACCGGGTGAGTGGTCATGTTCAGACGCTCAACTTCACCGCGCTTCAGGTCGACGTAGCCCTTGATCATGTCTTCGGTGAAGACGCCGCCACGGGTCAGGAACTCGTGGTCCGCTTCCAGGCAATCCAGGGCTTCCTGGAAAGTCTCGGCGACGGTCGGGATGTTCAGGGCCTCTTCCTTCGGCAGGTCGTACAGGTCCTTGTCCATGGCATCGCCCGGGTGGATCTTGTTCTGGATGCCGTCCAGGCCAGCCATCATCAGGGCAGCGAAGGCCAGGTACGGGTTGGCAGACGGATCCGGGAAGCGAACCTCGATACGACGCGCCTTCGGGCTGTTCACGTACGGGATACGGATGGAGGCAGAGCGGTTACGGGCAGAGTAGGCCAGCATAACCGGCGCTTCGAAGCCCGGTACCAGACGCTTGTACGAGTTGGTGGAGCTATTGGTGAAGGCGTTGATGGCCTTGGCGTGCTTGATCACACCACCGATGTAGTACAGCGCGGTTTCGCTCAGGCCCGCGTAGCTGTCACCGGCGAACAGGTTCTTGCCGTCCTTGCTCAGGGACATGTGAACGTGCATGCCTGAACCGTTGTCACCAACAACCGGCTTGGGCATGAAGGTGGCGGTCTTGCCGTAGGCGTGAGCCACGTTGTGCACGCAGTACTTCAGGATCTGAACTTCGTCAGCCTTGCGGGTCAGGGTGTTGGCGCCAACGCCGATCTCACACTGGCCAGCGGTGCCCACTTCGTGGTGGTGCACTTCGATTTCCAGGCCCATGGATTCCATGGCCGCACACATGGCGCCACGCAGGTCGTGCAGGCTGTCTACCGGCGGAACCGGGAAGTAGCCGCCTTTCACGCCCGGACGGTGACCGATGTTGTTGCGGTCGAAGTCTTCACCGGATACCCACGCTGCTTCCTCGGAGTGAAGGGAGTAGCCGGCACCTTTCATGTCCACTTCCCACTTCACGGAGTCAAATACGAAGAACTCCGGCTCCGGGCCGAACAGGGCGCCATCGGCGATGCCGGTGGACTTCAGGTACTCTTCCGCGCGACGGGCAACGGAGCGCGGGTCACGCTCGTAGCCTTGCATAGTGGAAGGCTCAACAATGTCACAGGTGATGTTGAGGGTGGTTTCCTCGGTGAACGGGTCCAGAACGGCAGTGGAGTCGTCCGGCATGAGGATCATGTCGGATTCGTTGATGCCCTTCCAGCCGGCAATTGAGGAACCGTCGAACATCTTGCCGTCTGCGAAGAAATCTTCGTCGACTTCGGAGGCCGGCAGGGTCACGTGCTGCTCTTTACCACGGCTGTCGGTAAAACGCAGGTCAACCCACTTAACTTCGTGTTCGTTAATCAAATCAACTGTCTTGGACATTGTGCATGCTCCATAAGTTATCCCGCGTTCGCGGGCGCATTCATGTTCGTTTTGCCGGATCGTTCAGACGCAGGGGCCGACGATCTCTTGTTCAGGATTTCGCAGCTTAGCAAAAGCCTTTGCCACTTACCTGCAAAATTCGGCTGATTTGAGCAAAGCAAGGCCCTTGCCAATTTTTAGGGCATGCCCGGGAGCCGCCGTTTGGCGCGGGTTCTGGCCTGTTTTGTGGTCGCAGCCGGTATTTTTCTGGTGCAGTGCTCGAGATGATGTGCACTTAAATGGTGCGTTTTTGCGATTGCGTGTTCGCTTGTGGTGCAGGGTGGATGCCTGGATAGGCGTTTTTCTTCATATTAACGACATCGAGTTTTCGATATACTGCGCGCCGCCTCATTCATACCCTGGCATGAGGATCGACCAGGGAGCTGGTGCCGCCCGGTACCGGACAATGGGTTCACTTTACGGATTTGAGACGGCATGTGCGAGGCTTCGCCTCCAGGGGACCCTCTCAGGTCAAAGAAAGCATGCCGCAGGATTATTGTTGTGATTGAAAACCTTCGTAATATCGCCATTATCGCCCACGTTGACCATGGTAAAACCACGCTTGTCGACAAGCTGCTGCGCCAGTCCGGCACCCTGGACCGCAAGGAGCTCGAGAACGAGCGGGTGATGGATTCCAACGACCAGGAAAAGGAACGTGGTATCACCATTCTCGCCAAGAACACGGCGCTGAAGTGGAAAGACTACGACATCAACATCGTGGACACCCCGGGGCACGCCGATTTTGGCGGTGAAGTTGAGCGGGTCATGAGCATGGTCGACTGTGTGCTGCTGGTGGTGGACTCCATCGACGGCCCCATGCCGCAGACCCGGTTCGTGACCCAGAAGGCCTTCGCCGCCGGCCTGCGTCCGATCGTCGTGGTCAACAAGATCGACCGCCCGGGTGCGCGTCCGGACTGGGTCGTGGATCAGGTGTTCGACCTGTTCGACGCCCTCGGTGCGACCGAAGAGCAGCTGGACTTCCCGATCGTTTACGCCAGCGCCCTGAATGGCATCGCCGGCACTGACCACGAAAACCTCGACGACAACATGGACGCCGTGTTCCAGGCCATCGTCGACCACGTGCCGGCGCCCAACGTCGATCTCGACGGTCCGTTCCAGATGCAGATCTCCCAGCTCGACTACAACAGCTTCCTGGGCGTGATCGGTATCGGTCGCATCATGCGTGGCAAGGTCAAGACCAACTCGCCGGTCACCGCCATTGGCGCCGACGGCAAGAAGCGCAACGGCCGTATCCTCAAGATCATGGGCCACTCCGGCCTGCAGCGGGTGGAAGTGGATGAAGCCCAGGCGGGTGACATCGTCTGTATCTCCGGCATGGACGAGCTGTTCATTTCCGACACCCTGTGTGATCCATCCAACGTCGAGGCTCTGCCGGCCCTGACCGTGGATGAGCCGACCGTATCCATGACCTTCCAGGTCAACGACTCGCCGTTTGCCGGTAAAGAAGGCAAGTACGTCACCAGCCGCAACATCAAGGAGCGCCTCGAGAAGGAGCTGCTGCACAACGTGGCGTTGCGGGTCGAAGAGGGTGACTCCGCCGACAAGTTCAAGGTATCCGGTCGCGGCGAGCTGCACCTGTCGGTGCTGATCGAGAACATGCGTCGGGAAAACTTCGAGCTGGCGGTAGGTCGGCCGGAAGTGGTCATCCGTGAAATCGATGGCGAGAAGCAGGAGCCGTACGAGAACGTGATCGTCGACATCGAAGAGCAGCACCAGGGCTCGGTGATGGAGCAGATGGGTCTGCGCAAAGGCGATCTGACCAACATGGTGCCCGACGGAAAAGGCCGTATTCGCCTGGATTACACCATTCCGGCTCGCGGTCTGATCGGGTTTCGGAACACCTTCCTGACCATGACCTCCGGTACCGGTATCCTGACGTCCACCTTCAGCCACTACGGCCCGATCAAGGTCGGGGATGTCACCAGCCGTCAGAACGGCGTGCTGGTCTCCATGGCCCAGGGCACCGCGCTGACCTACTCGCTGGAAACCCTGCAGAGCCGCGGCAAGCTGTTCCTGGAGCCGGGTGACGAGATTTACGAGGGTCAGCTGTGTGGTATCCACAGTCGCGACAATGACCTGGTCATCAACCCGACCAAGGGCAAGAAGCTCGACAACATGCGGGCGTCCGGCAAGGATGAGGTCATTGGTCTGGTGCCGCCGATCAAGTTCACCCTGGAGCAAGCGCTGGAATTCATCGACGACGATGAGCTGGTGGAGGTAACGCCCAAGGCAATCCGCCTGCGTAAGAAGCTCCTGAAAGAGAATGAGCGCAAGCGCGCCAACAAGAAGTAATCGCCGCCGCATTGCTGGCTAAGGCAGTGGCGAGTTAAGGGGCAGGTCTGTGAGGACCTGCCCCTTTTTCGTTCAGTTCAGCTAAACTCCGGGTAAAACCCCTGTCCGGAGTGCCGCATGCTCACACTCTTTCCTGAGCTCAAGCCTAACGCCCAACACCGTATCGCCGTGGATCCGCCGCACGAATTGTACGTGGAGGAGTGCGGCAACCCGGACGGGATTCCCGTGCTGGTGGTTCACGGCGGTCCAGGTGGTGGGTGTGAGGATTTCCATCGCCGCTTTTTCGATGCCGAGCGATTCCGGATCATCCTGATGGACCAGCGCGGAGCCGGCCGTTCCACCCCGCTGGCGGAGCTGGAGGGTAACAGCACCGACAAGCTGGTCGAGGACATGGAGACGGTGCGTTCCTTCCTGGGCGTGGACAAATGGCTGCTGTTCGGTGGCAGTTGGGGGTCGACGCTCAGCCTGGTCTACGCCCAGCAGCATCCGGACCGGGTGTCGGGTTTGGTGTTGCGGGGCATCTTCCTGTGTCGACCCCAGGACATCCACTGGTTTTACCAGGAAGGTGCGAGTCGGGTGTTTCCCGATTACTGGTTGGACTTCGAGGCCCCGATCCCAATGGACGAGCGGGGCGACATGGTCTCCGCCTATTACAAGCGGCTGACCAGTGCCAACGAGCTGGAGCAGATCCAGGCGGCCAAAGCCTGGTCCGTCTGGGAGGGGCGGTGTGCAACCCTGCACCCCAACCCCAGGGTGGTGGAGCATTTCGGTCATCCGCACGTGGCCATTGCCCTCGCGCGCATTGAATGCCACTACTTCATGAACAAGGCCTTCCTCGAGCCGGATCAGATTGTCCGCAACGCCCAGGTCCTGGCGGACATCCCCGGTATCATCGTGCACGGCCGGTACGACATGGTCTGTCCACTGGATAACGCCCTGGCGCTCAGCCGAGCCTGGCCCGAGGCCGATCTGCGCATCATCCGCGATGCCGGGCATTCGTCCTCCGAGCCGGCGATCGTGGACGCGCTCATCCGGGGTGTCGAAGAAGTGGTGGCCAGATCTGAAAAAAGTGCGAGCTAATCGTACTTTTTGATGGTTGCGGTTCGGTAATCCCGTCGATAGACTCGTTAGCCATTCGTAATGATTCCGCTTAACCATCCCCAGAGAAGTGAATGAAAGGGCTTATCCAGCGAGTGTCGGAAGCCAGTGTCACCGTGGACAACGAACGCATCGGCGTCATCCAGGCTGGTCTGGTGCTGCTGCTGGGCGTGGAGCGGGAGGATGATGCCTCCGCCGCTCGAAAGTTGTGTCGTCGAATCCTTACCTACCGGGTGTTTCCTGACGAGCAGGGGCGGATGAACCGGAGTCTGACGGACACCGGTGGTGCGCTTCTGGTGGTCCCCCAGTTTACGCTTGCCGCCGATACGGCGTCCGGAACCCGTGCGGGGTTCTCCCGGGCCGCCAGTCCGGAGTCGGCAGAAACTCTCTATCAGCTGTTTGTTGCCGAGGCGAAAGCGGCACTCGGTGGTGAGCACGTGGCTGAAGGGCGTTTTGGGGTGGATATGCAGGTGCAGCTGATCAACGACGGTCCGGTGACCTTTCTGTTGGAGGTGTAAACAGGTCGGCTTTGGGGCTGCCCCGTCTTGGGGCGCGGAAAAGCGTGACGGTCCCTGTTGGTGCGAAATGACGCCCGAATGGCAGGGCACAAAGAGTACTGTGAAGCTGCTGTTTGGCTAAGCTTCTGATTTAAGGGAAGTTAATAATTTTTGGCCTCGGAATTGTTACAGGTAGTTTACGTGGCTTTTCAGTGCCAAAACGTATAAATATTTGCGTTTCTGGTGCGAAACGAGCTAAAAATGCACCGCGAATTGTTTGCAAAAACATGTTCATTGTATTAAAACAGGTTCATCATGCAGGGCTTTAACAACGCTCTGTAAGTGACTGAGCTGGAAAGACCTGATGGATTGCAGGTCTTAATAACTAGAAGAAAAGTTATCCTGGGTGTAACAAAAACGACACAGGGGTAATGCAGAATCAGGCCTATCCAGTACGACTGGTGACGCCATAAATAATCGGGATAAGAACCCGTCGCTAAAACCTGAGTTAACTCAAAAAGGAAGACGCAAAATGAAAAAGACGCTCATCGCATCAGCTGTTGCAGCTGCGACCTTCTCCGGCTCCGCGCTGGCTATGGAGAGTGCTTCTGAACTGGCCGCACGCATGGACTCCATGCCGCAGGTTTACGGTAACATCCAGTACGTTGTCTACCATGCCGACGTAAAAGGCGGTGAAAACGGCCTTGAGCACGCTGACAACGGTTCCACCATCGGTGTTAAGCACGACCACGAAATCGCACCTGGCATCACCGGTTTCTTCAAGCTTGAGCTGGAAGGCCTGGCTGCTGACGACAAGGACCGTGAGTCCGGTCTGGAAGACGTTGATGAGGCTTACATCGGTGTTAAGGGCGACAGCTTCGGTCAGCTGTGGGTCGGTTCTGACGACTCCACCTACGAGAGCGCCATCGACAAGATCGCCAACTTCTACGAGTTCGCTGCTTACAACTTTGGCGGCGGCTATGAGACTGGCGAAGGCGACCTGATCCAGTACCAGACTCCGTCTTTCGGTGGTCTGACCCTGGGCGCAGCCGTTCAGATCAACGGTGACCTGGATGATGCGTCTCTGCCGGACAAGAGCGGTGAGAAGTCCTACCCGTACCAGCTGGCTGCTACTTACGCGGTTGACAACCTGGAGCTGGCGGTAGCCATGGACTCCAACGACAGCGCCGGTGGCGACAACAACGAAAACACCTACGGTCTGCGTGCCACTGTTGGCCTCGACGCTCTGTCCCTGACTGGTCAGTACCAGACTCGCAAGGACGTTGGTGACCGTTACGGCGTGATCGCTGTTTACTCCATGGGTGCTAACCAGTTCGCCGCTTCCTACGAGCTGGACGTTGCTGACGACGCTAACGACACCGAGCGTGACACCATCACCCTGCAGGCCCTGCACAACCTGTCTGACCACATGTACGTGTACGTGGAAGGTTACCTGGGTAACGGCGACGACGGCGTTTACGGCGTTGCCAACGAGAGCGAGCGTTCCGCTCTGGCCGTTGGTGGTGTTTACTACTTCTGATTCGTCTGTCATGACGATCAGCTGAGTAACACAGCATGATGAAAGCCGACCCCTCGGGGTCGGCTTTTTTTTTGCCTATCGATTCGTGGTATTTTTACAGGCTGGTGAAAGCTCGCGAAGCGGAGAGCGACATGCGCTATCTGACCCACATTGCCGCCTTTTTTGTTCTGGTTCTGACCTGGCAGACGGCCAACGCGGCGAAGCCGGTTGAAAACCTCGAAGCGCTCTATGCGCAGCTGCTTGACGATCACACCCAGGAAGGTCGCAAGGACGGCCTGGCGGTTCGCCTGGTGGATTACCCCGCGCTGGCTGGCGACGAACGCTGGAACCGACTGGTAGGGTTGCTGGCGGAAGTTCCGGTCGAACAGGTGCAATCTCCGGACGCGCGCAAGGCTTTCTATCTGAATGCCTACAACATTCTGGCCATCGACATGGTGGTTGATCATTGGCCGCTTCGCAGCCTGAAATCGGTCGGCTCGCTCGTCAATCCGGTGTGGAAGCACGACGCCGGCGTGGTCGCCGGCCAACCGGTTACCCTGAGTTATCTGGAGCACGATGTGCTCCGGGCCATGGGGGATCCTCGGGTTCACATGGCCATCAATTGCGCCTCCCTGAGCTGCCCAGACCTGCGCCACGAACCCTACTCCGCCAGTCGGATCGACCAACAGCTGGACGACCAGGTTGAACGCTTCCTGGCCCAGGATTACAAGGGCATGCGATTGGACCGCGCGGACCAGACCGCTCGGCTGTCAGCGATTTTCGATTGGTTCGAGGAGGATTTCGACACCGCGGGCGGCGTTGAAGGCTTTGTCAGGCGGTATCGCCCGGATCTGCCCGCCAGCTGGGCGGTGGATGCGGATTTGCCCTACAACTGGGGCGTGAATGGCAAACTGTCCGCCCATACCCTGCGGGCCATGCGCGACGAATTCTGAGGCGATTGAACGGATTATGGCAGTAGAACTTGAGATCAAACTCACCCTGGCCGAAACCGACCTGGAGCAGGCCGTCGATTGGCTCGGTCAGCAATCAGGGGTGAAGACCGAAGCTACCCGACAGCTGTTGAATCGCTACTACGACACGCCCTCCCAGGACCTCAATCGCCGCAAGACTGCATTGCGGGTTCGTCAGCAGGACGCCCAGTTCATCCAGACCCTGAAAACCAAAGGGGAGTTTTCCGGTGGCGCCCATCGCCGGAACGAGTGGGAATGGCCGCTGGTAAACGACCGGCTTGACACCTCGTTGCTTGATGCCACGCCGCTGGCGGGTGCCCCGGTGTTGGCTCACCTGCGACCGGTGTTCGAAACCAACTTTGAGCGTCGGATTTTGATGCTCTGCGAGGGTGAGGGGGTCATCGAGGCTGCGATTGACCAAGGGGCCATCGTCGCTGGCGGGCACCGGCGCTCGCTCAATGAGGTTGAATTCGAGCTGAAGTCCGGTGACCCGGCCAGCTTGCTTGCTCATGCCCTGGATTTAGCCAGCGAGGTGCCGGTGTTTCTCAATCTGGTGAGCAAGGCCGAGCAGGGCTATTACCTGGCGGGGCAGTATGCGCCGGTGGTGGAGGTGTCCGGCACCGACGGAGCCCCGATTTCGGTAACGGGGTTCCTGCATGGTCTGAGTGTCGCCTGGCTGCTGGGCCAGTCTTACCCGGTGGAGCGCGTTGACCTCAGCCAAGTGCGGGCGGTGGCCCGGGGGCTTGGACTGCTCGACAATCTTGAAGCGATCCTTGCAGCCCTCGGCTCCGGTGTGCCGGTGGCCGAGGTCGCGGCCACGCCCGCGTTGGGCCAGCTACAGATCCGCTTGGCTGCCGCTTGAATCGGGGCGGCCGGTTTTCTCAGCGGGTTTCCCGTTGCCGTTGTTGTTCCCGTTGTGCCAGTTGGCGAGGAAGGCCCGATAGCGGTCCAGCGCTTCCTGGACCAGCTCCACGCTCGGCGTTTCCGACGATTTGACCAGTACGATCAAGCCCTTGCCTTCGATCTCCTCGGTTGTGGGCGGGTGGCAAATCACCTCATCATCCTCATCGATGTACGCCAGTGCCGTACCGATGCCGTGTCGCACCAGGGCGCTGACAATGTCCGCCCAGTTCAGGTCGTCCAGTTTCAGGTCGTAGCGGTGTGGGTGGTCATGCTCGTAATTGAACATATCCTCCAGCACTTTCTCGGACCCGGGCGCCACCACCGAGCGCACCATGATTTCGGGGTAGGTCCGGACCGGGCGGAGCACCGTGCGAATGCCGAGGTTCCGGAATCGTGAGCGGTTGTCGTCGCTGACGCATTCCACCGTCGTCCGGTTGCCCAGATTGCGCTCGCACAACCGGTGGGCAATGTCGAAGGTCAGGCTGTCGGAATAAGGGTCGCACTCGTCGGACGCCAGCACGATGATGTGTCGGGCGCTGCCGGCGTGGATGGCTTTCAGGGCTTCCGGGTCGAAGCCCGAGCCATGGTAGTGCACCATGCCAACATCGGACAGTTCGGGCGGCAGGCCGGTTGGAAATTCGCGGGTCAGCAGCATGATGGGGATGCTTTCGTAGCCGGGTACCGAACGGACCTGGGAGGCAAAGCGCATGAAATACTGCTGGCCTCCGTTACGGGGCGTGTTGATGATGACAATGTGGTCGTTCATTTTATAGATCCACCTTCCGGTCAGGATGCGTTCTCGGCGATAGAAGCGATACTCAATAAAGTCGCTGACGATCAGCGTCAACAGGGTGATGGCGCCCACGAACATGATGAGGATGGTGCTCAGGCGACCGATCAGTGTTTTGGGCGCAAAGTCCCCGTAGCCGACGGTCGACACCGTGGTCATGGTGATCCACAGCGACTCGAACAGGCTCAGATCCTCAACGGTCCAGATCACCAGGACCTGGAAACACAGCAGCCCGGCGAGGATCAGGAACAGGCGTTTCATGCGGTGTCGGATGAGGCCACCCATGGGGAGATGGGTCTGCTGGTGTTCCGGGTTGAGCGGACGGCGGTTTCTCATCATCCGGTAATGCGGCCTGTTCAGTCGGGGGTGAGTTCGTTATACAGTACCGGAAATATAACAGAGAGACAGGGGTTTGCATTATGTCTGAGCCATGGAGCTCCCTCCCAACACCCTTAGCCAAGGACGTGGCCGGCTGCTGGCATTCCGTGTTTCCGCAGGGCGTGCCTGAGTGGCTGTTGACGGAGGGGATGTCCGAGGCGGTGCTGGCAGAGGCAGTGGCGCGCAGCCTGTTTCTTCGGCAAACCCTGGAGCGCCAGCCGGAGCAGGTGCGCGCCATGGTAAAGGCGCGGCCCCTAACCGAGCCAAACACCCCGGAGTTCCTGGCTGAGCGCTGGCAGGACTATCTCGGTGACGTTACCGATGAAACGTCCTTGCACGCCCAGCTGCGCAAATACCGTCGTGAGGCGCAGTTCCGAATCATCTGGCGGGACCTGCTGCGGTGGGCCGATCTGGCCGAGACCATCGCGGCCACCAGCGCCTTCGCCGATACCTGCATCGAAGGCGCGCTCGACTGGCTTTATCAGGAAGCCTGCGAGCAGTCTGGCACGCCCTGGGGCACGGACCCTGCCACCGGCAAAGAAGCGCCCCAGAGAATGGTGGTCTTGGGCATGGGCAAACTCGGCGGTCGGGAACTCAACGTCTCCTCGGACATCGACCTGATCTTCGCGTTTCCCGACAAGGGCGAAACCCAGGGTGGCCGTCGCTCCATCGACAACCAGACCTTTTTCATCCGCCTCGGCCAGCGCCTGATCCAGGCGCTGGACCAGATTACCGCAGACGGTTTCGTGTTCCGGGTGGACATGCGTCTGCGGCCCTACGGGCAGAGCGGGGCCCTGGCGTTGAGTTTTGCCGCGCTGGAGGCCTACTACCAGGATCAGGGCCGCGACTGGGAGCGGTACGCCATGGTCAAGGCCCGGGTGGTGGCCGGTGACCAGGCCGCGGGCCAGGTCCTGCTCGCCACTCTCCGGCCCTTCGTGTACCGCAAGTACATAGACTTCAGCGCGTTCGAGTCACTGCGCAGCATGAAAGCCATGATCGGTCGGGAGGTGCGACGCAAAGGCCTGGAAAACAACATCAAGCTGGGCAGTGGTGGTATCCGCGAGATCGAGTTCGTGGTCCAGGCCTTCCAGCTGATCCGTGGCGGGCGCGACCGGGAGCTCCAGCAACGGGAGCTGCAGGTCATCCTGAACGAGCTGGAGGCCCTGGAGCTGTTGCCGCCTCAGGTGGTCAAGGAGCTGCGCGAGGCCTACGTGTTCCTTCGCGATCTTGAGCACGCGCTGCAGGGCATGGAGGACAAGCAAACCCAGCTGCTACCGGAAGACGAGCTTGGGCGGGCCCGCGTGGCGAGGATCATGGGATTCGACGACTGGCAGGCCTTCGACGCCAGTCTCAGTCAGCACCGTCAGCGGGTGGCCAAGCACTTTGCCAACATCATCGCCACCGAAGACAAGGAACAGGATGGGGCAGGTGAACCGGAGGAGGGCTGGCAGGAGGTGTGGCTGGCCGAGCTCGATGCCGAGGCGTCGGTGGCCTGGCTGGCAAAGCACGGCTACGAGGACGCCGAGGCCAGTGTGACCATGCTGCGGGAACTCCGCGAGAATCGCACGGTGCAGACCCTACAGACCCAGGGCCGCAGGCGGCTGAACCAGTTCATGCCGATGCTGCTGGAGGCGCTGACCCAGGTCGACAACCCCTCGGAAACCCTGGCCCGGGTGCTGCAGCTGGTTGAAGCCATCCTCCGGCGTACCGCCTACATGGTGTTGCTGCTGGAAAACCCGGGCGCCTGCGCCCAGTTGGTTGCCCTGTGCAGCGACAGTCCTTGGATCGCCAGTCAACTGGCGGAAACGCCGCTGCTGCTGGACGAGCTGCTCAACGCCGAGAGTCTGTACCATCCGCCCGCCAAGGCCGAGCTGCAGGACGATCTGAGACAGCAGATGCTGCGGATTCCCTACGAGGACCTGGAGGAGCAGATGGAGTCGCTGCGTCACTTCAAGAAGGCGCACCTGCTGCGGTTGGCGGCGTCGGAGCTGAAGGGTACCTTGCCGCTGATGAAGGTCAGCGATTACCTCACCTGGCTGGCGGAAGTGTTGCTGGATCACGTTGTCGACGTTGCCTTTGCCAACCTGGTCAGCCGCCACGGCTACCCCAAGCGCGCCGACGGCTCGGTCTGTGACACCGACTTTGCCGTGATTGGCTACGGCAAGCTCGGCGGCATAGAGCTGGGGTACACCTCCGATCTGGACCTGGTATTCGTGCACAAGGCCGACCCGGAACTGGCCACCGACGGCGAGAAACCCATCGACAACGCCGTGTTCTATACCCGGCTGGGCCAGCGCATTGTGCATATCCTGAATACCCAGACCCCCGCGGGCCTGCTCTACGAGGTGGATATGCGCCTGCGACCGTCCGGGAATTCCGGGCTGCTGGTCAGCACCGTGCAGGCCTTCGAGAAATACCAGCGCAACGATGCCTGGACCTGGGAGCACCAGGCCCTGGCCCGGGCCCGGGGCGTCGCGGGTTGCCCGCAAACCCTGGCCGCGTTCGAAACCATTCGCCACGACATCCTGTGCCAGAGCCGGGACCTGGACAAGCTGCGTCAGGAGGTCGTGGACATGCGCGAGAAGATGCGGGTCAGCCTGGGCACCCCTGAAAACCGTCAGTCCGAGACCTTCCACATCAAGCACGACACCGGCGGCATCGTCGATGTGGAATTCATGGTGCAGTACCTGATGCTGGCACACAGTGCCGATCACCCCGAACTGACTCAGTGGTCGGACAACATTCGGCAGCTCGAAGAGCTGGGGCGGGTCGGCGTATTACCGGTCGAGGACACGAAAAAGCTGCGCGAGGTGTTCATCACCCTGCGTTCGACCATCCATCGCCGGGCGCTGCAGAACCTCAACAGCCAGGTTGAGGCCGGCAACTTTATGGACGAACGGAATTACATCCGCGCCCTGTGGCAGCGTGTGATGCTCGACTAGTTTGCTCTGTGTCTTTCTGGTTAAAAATCCTGCTAGAATGCCGGTTCCCCCGAAAACCGCTTTTTTAGGAGCAACAAAGAATGTCGATGGCTGATCGCGATGGCCTCATCTGGCTGGATGGCGAAATGGTTCCCTGGCGGGAAGCCAAAACCCACGTGCTGACCCACACCCTGCATTACGGCCTGGGCTGTTTTGAAGGCGTGAGGGCGTACAACACCGCCAAGGGCCCGGCAATTTTCCGCCTGAACGATCACACCGACCGGTTGTTCCGCTCAGCTCACATTCTCAACATGAAAATGCCGTTCAGTAAGGAAGAACTGAACGAGGCGCAGTGTGCTGCGGTACGGGAAAACAATCTGGACGAGGCCTACCTGCGCCCCATGGTGTTCCTGGGTTCTGAAGGTATGGGCCTGCGCGCCGACAACCTCAAGGTTCATGTCATGGTCGCCGCCTGGAGCTGGCCGTCCTACATGTCGCCGGAGGCCAAGGAGATGGGGATCAAGGTTCGCACTTCCTCCTACACCCGTCACCACGTCAACATCACCATGTGCAAGGCGAAGGCGAACGGCAACTACATCAACTCCATGCTGGCACTGAATGAAGCCATCGCCAGTGGGTGTGAAGAGGCGCTGCTGCTCGACAACGAGGGCTACGTGGCCGAGGGTTCCGGTGAGAACATCTTCATCCTGCGCGACGGTGTCCTGCATACCCCGGAACTGACCTCCTGTCTGGAGGGGATCACCCGCCAGACTATCCTGGACTTCGCTCAGGAGCTGAACATCCCGGTGAAAGAACGCCGAATCACCCGTGACGAGGTGTACATCGCCGAAGAAGCTTTCTTTACCGGCACCGCCGCCGAGGTACTGCCGATTCGCGAGCTGGATGGCCGCACCATCGGCGCCGGCAAGCGTGGCCCGGTCACCGAAAAACTCCAGGCCATGTACTTCGATGCGGTTAAAGGCAAGCTTGACGCCCGCAGCAACTGGTTGACCCACGTAAAGGGCTGATCGGGCACACGGGTACCCGAGGCCGCCTTCTGCCGTTGCGCAGTCTGGCGGCCTTGTTGTTTACATTCATTTTATTTTCAGGAACAGCACATGGCAGACGTCATCAAAGTCCCCGTCTCCTTCGGCGAGGTTCTCGACAAGATTACTATCCTCGAAATCAAATCCGAGCGCATCAAGGATGAGGCCAAGCTCAAGAACGTTCGTCTGGAGCTGGAGGAATTGAGCGCGACCTGGAACGACGCAGTCGAGGATCAAAGCGCCATCGCCGATCTGCGTGCCCAGCTCAAAGCGGTGAACGAAGAGCTGTGGGTGATCGAGGACGACATCCGCGATCAGGAAGCGGCTCAGGATTTCGGGCCCCGGTTCATCGAACTCGCCCGTGCCGTCTACGTCACTAACGACAAGCGAGCGGCCATCAAGAAGGACGTGAACCTGGCGCTGGGGTCACGGTTTGTGGAAGAGAAGTCCTATCAGGATTACACCGCACGGAAATGATTCTCCGGCGCTCGCCTCACTGGCGCCGCGCCGCTAAGGAGAGACAAGGCAGCGTCCGATCATCCAAGATCCGACGCTGTTTTTGTTTCTGCGGTCTGTTGACTTGCCACCCACCGGTCCAGCAGTGCGGTAGCATCCTCAACGGTCACCAGTTCCATGGCACCTTCAAATTCGGCTTTCGCTCCCCATCTCGCTTCTTCGACGTTCTTCCCGGTAAATTGCTCAAGCGCTTCAGGGTAGCGATTCACGCACCAGGCCAACGAGTTGTAGGGGCCTGAACGATAGGGGTTGCTGGCGGCAAAAATACCGAGAACATCGGTGCCGACGGCGCTGGCAATGTGGGCCGGGCCGGTGTCGGGCGCTACGGCCAGATCCGCCTGGGTCAGAAGCGCGGTCAGCTGCTTGAGGGTGTCCTGGCCGCAGATGTTGTGGGCTCGCTCCTTCATGGCGTGCTCAATCGTTTTGCAATACTCCGCTTCGAATGGAGCCGGGCTGCCCACCAGAATCACCTTCATGCCGTGTTTTTGAATGGCATGGTCCGCCAGCTGGGCATACCGCTCCGCCGGCCAGTTCCGCAAGGTGTGACTGGCGCAGGGGCTGATCACCAGGTTGCGCCGGTCGGTGGCCAGGTGCTGGCGGGCAAAGGCGTGGTCGCTGTCGCTGAGCGGAATGTGCCATTGCGGGGGCGCGGCCTTGAGTCCCAGCGGCTCCAGGAAGCTGGCCAGGCAGTCACGCACGTGTTGCTGTGGCGCCGGTGCAATGCGTTTGTTGATGAACAGGCTGTGCAGGTCTTTGCTGCGGGCTCTGTCATAGCCGACCTTGATCTTGGCAGGGATGCAGGCAGCCGCCAGATTGGCCCGGAAAGCGACCTGCATGTGCAACAGGGCGTCGAACGACCGACCGCGCATCTGTTCGCGCAGTTCGGCGTAGCCCCGTCGCCCCGCCTTTTTATCGAAGATGACGAACTCAACGCCCGGCAAATCACCGATGAGTTTGGCTTCCACCTTGCCGATGACCCAGGTGATCTGCACGCCCGGCACCTGCTCCTGCAGGCTGAGTACAACCGGGATTACGTGGGTCACGTCGCCAATGGCGGAGAGGCGGAGTATGCAGATGGACTTCATGACTTCTTGGCTCATAGTGGGCCGGCGACCTCAGTTGTGGAGGTCGCGGGCCATTCATTGGTAAACTGGCCGCCATTCTATCTCACCAGTGGTCGGAGGTCCCAACTGATCCAGTGGTGGGTTGATTCCATCCAGATGCACTGTTCCGGGGAGCCATGGTCGAGTCTGAGTGTATTGAACGGGAAAAGGGCTCAGCCTTGCTCATACATCCGAATTACGAAGGGCTGGTGACCGGTGATTGGTTTGACCCACTGTATTGGGGGTCGCGAGCCCAAATGGTCGGCAGTGGTGGTCGAGGTGCTGCCTGGTTTATCGAGGCCGAGGGGCGTCGTCTCGTGTTGCGAGAGTATCGACGGGGTGGGCTCGTCGCCAAGCTGGCCGAGAAGAGCTATGTCTTCACCGGGGAGCAGAACGTTCGATCGTTTTCAGAATTCAGATTGCTGAACTGGATGGTCGAGGCCGGACTTCCCGTTCCCAGAGCTGTAGCGGCGATGTATCGGAAGGTGTCTGGGCTGCATTACCAGGCCTCGATCCTGATTGAGCGCATTGACCATTCGGTGCCGCTCGCCGATCTCATCCGGGATCTCCAGGCGTCGGACTGGTCTCGGCTCGGCGCGACGATCCGTCGCTTCCACGACGCCGGTGTTCGCCATGCCGACCTGAACTGCTTCAATGTTCTGGTCAAAGAGGCGCAATTTTTCCTGATCGACTTTGACAAGGGACAGCTCATGCCGTCCTCTGCACGACCGCAGTGGAAGCAGGGGAACCTGGAGCGGTTTGCCCGGTCGCTGCGGAAAGTCGCTGGTGAGACCACCCAGCAAAAAGTTTGGGACTCATTTTTGAACGGATATAACGGGAGTCAGACCGCTTGAACGACCAACCGAAACAGAACGCCTTGCCCGCCATTCTCTGCCTGACGGACGCCTGCGACCGGCCGGAAACCGAGCTGTTTATTGGCTTGAGAAACGCGGGCTTTGACGTTGATGTGATGTGTAACCCCAAGGGCAGGAACTATCAGCGCCTGGTCGATGAAGGCATGGTGGCCCAGCCGATGGCGCTGAAGACCCGATTCGACAAGGATGGCATTGCGGCGATCCGCGAGCAGTTGGGAAAGAAACGCTATGAAGTGATTCACGCCTACAACCCACGCGCACTGGCTTGCGGCATCAAAGCGTCCAAGGGCATGGATGTCAAAATCGTGGCCTATCGTGGCGTGATCGGAAACATCAGTTTCCTCAATCCGGAGTCCTGGATTACCTTCCTGCACCCCCGGGTAAACAAAATTGTGTGCGTGGCCGACGCCATCAAGGAATACCTGGCGAGCCTGCGACTCCTCTGGCTGCGCATTCCCGACTCGAAACTGCAGCGAATCTACAAGGGGCACGATCTGGGGTGGTATCAGGCGGAACCCGCAGACCTGAGTGAGTTTGGCATTCAGGAGAACGACTTCGTGATCTGCTGTACCGGGCGCAACTCGCCAAGGAAGGGCTTTGATGTGTTGATCGAAGCCATGGACGAGTTGCCATCGGATGTAAACGCGCATCTCGTGTTGGTTGGAAATGTCGATCAGAACGAAGAGATTCGTGCCCTGGCTCAAAAGTCCAACCGCGCCGATCGGATACATTTCACGGGGTTTCGGAATGATGCGCCGTCGATAGCCGCAGCCAGCGACGTTTTTGTGCTTCCGTCGAAAGAACGGGAAGGGCTACCGCGAGCGGTGATAGAGTCGATGGCCTATGGTGTGACGCCCGTGGTAACAAGCGTCGGGGGCATGCCTGAATTGGTGGAGGACCAGGTCAGCGGCTTGGTGGTCGCTCCAAACAGCAGTTCGGCATTGGCCGGGGCGATCGAGCGCCTTTACCGGGATCGGGACGCTGCAACCCGGTTTGGACAGGCTGCGCGGGAACGAATCGCCTCGAACTTTCACACCTCCTACACGGTTCAAGAAACAGGCGAGCTCTACAAAGCGCTCACGGGCAGGGTCTAAATGCGCCGTTATCTATTCTTCGTCAATCAGCCCTATTCCTATTCCATACTCCGGCCTTTGCAGGACGAAATACGTCGGCGGGGCGATGAAGCGGCTTGGTTTGTGGCGGGCTGTTCGACGGCGCCTTTGCGTGCCGATGAGCGGCACCTGAAGACAGTGAAGGAGGTCATGGCGTTCAACGCTGACGCGACGTTCGTTCCCGGGGATTGGGTGCCTTATTTTTTTCCCGGGATCAAAGTCGAGGTGTTCCACGGCATGGCCCGTAATAAACGGGGCCACAGCAGCGAGGACGAGAGTGACCATTACCGGATCCGGGGCTGGTTTGATCTTTATTGCACCCACGCGAAGAGAGATACCGCCAAGTTCCAAGAGCTTGCAGAAAGTCATGGACATTTCGCCGTTGCTCATACCGGTTGGCCAAAGCTTGATCCACTTCTCGCTCAATCCGTGGCTGGCGAACGGAAACGGGATGCCAGTGAGCCCCCCGTGGTCTTTTTCGCATCAACCTTCAGTCGTTCGGTGACAGCGGCCCCCGCGCTGGCTGAGACGATCGGAAGACTTGCTGCCAGCGACCGTTGGCGGTTTATCGTTACGCTGCACCCGAAAATGGACCCTTCTATCGTAGATGCGTATCGGCAAATGACAGGGAAAAATCTTCGCTTTGTTGAGAGCGACGAGGACCTTCTGCCAATCCTGCCGGAAGCTGATGTAATGTTGTGTGACACGTCGTCGATCATGTTTGAGTTCATGTTTCTTGATCGGCCAGTTGTCACCTTCAAAACCAAGATGCCGGGGCCCTACCTCATCGACGTTGCCAGCGAGGACGAAGTCGAGGCTGCCCTGAAGTCAGCTCTGGCGCGCCCGCCGGCGCTTATGGATGCGGCTCGCACATTGTGTCAAGAGTTGCATAGTTTTCATGATGGTCATTCCAGTGCGCGCGTACTGGATGCAGTTGACGATTTTTTTGCCAACAAACAGCAGCGACTGACATCGAAGCCTTTAAACCTGATCAGGAAAATCAAGGTACGGCGCCGATTGACGCGAGAACTCAAGCGCGCTCCGCAAGGGGATCGATAGTGGCTGAGGGGACGATTTGCCTTGGAGTGAACGGGTTTGAGTAACAAGGTCGGCCCACTCAATGTGTTTGTCGCCAGTACCCCCCTGCAATTGATCAGTTGCTCCGAGGCTCGCGAGCATTATGGATGCGATGGGAATCGCTGCATTCTCATCCTTGCGCGGCCCGATAACCGAGAAACACAATCCCAGATGATCTACCTGGCCGACTCCTTGGGCTGGAGAGGGCATCAGACCTGGTTTCTGGGAAAGACATCGTTTTATTTGAAGTTCTTGTTGATTTTCCGCCAACTATCGAGGCGTTCGATCTCGTATCTCTTCATCGGAAACAAAAACAGTTGGGTTCATGAGGCCTTCTACTTGGGATTGGAAAGCCAACGTGTCGTATTCGTGGATGATGGATTGGCGACGGTCAAATACTACCACTCGGTCTTGGACAGGCGATTTCAAATGCGGATGTCGGCGGGTAAGAAGCGGACGCTAGCCGCATTGGGAGTACGTCTTACTCAGTTCAGGGACCGGAATTCGCTCGCCTTTTTTACCTGCTTCCCATTGGACAGTGCGGGTCCTATCAGCGTTCAAGTGCATGACTTCCCGGTATTCCGGCGTGTGTTCAAGTCGGGCGAAAAAACCCGTGACGGTGGCCCCGTGGTCGCGTTTCTAGGGCAGCCGTTTGGCGGCGAAGATCGACTCAACCAGCTTAAAGCTCAAATTGAGCTTGTGATAGAAAGGCACCGAGAAGCGCGCATTCATTACTTTATGCACCGAAAGGAGACCGTAGAGGAGCTCGAACGCACTCTCGCCCGCTTCCCCGTAGAGATACGCCAAGCCGGTCGACCGATTGAAGTCGAAGTAGCCTTGTCGGGCGAACAATACGAGGGCTTTTACAGTTTTGCCTCGACAGCACTGTTCACTCTAAAAAAGATCTTCCCGGAATCTCTTGTATACCAGCTTGATGACCGGATGCTCGCCTCGAAACTTCCTTACTACGTTGAAATTGTGGACATGCTACGCAGTACGGGAGTAGAGACCATACCACTGGCTCAGCCGGTTAATTTGGACTGAGCCAGCTCAACCTCGCCAATCTTGGGCCATCAATCGATGCTTTGTGGGTCATTCGGGCGAGACAGCGTCCACAGCCCCGCATACTTGTTGAAAGTCACTTGTGCGTAAGTCACCGCGGTCAGATAGCCAACAGCCCCATCCAAGAAACCAAGCCGAACAACATAAACCTGAACGAAGGTCAGCAGGCCACGCAGCGTCGGGTAGATCATGGTCCGGGTTTTTTTCCCTTGTCGGTGTTTCTCTTGCGAGCCCAACCAGGCGTACTTGGCACTTTTCTCGAGGGAGTGGCCGAAATCCCGATGGGTGTAGTGGGTCAGTCGGCCGCGCAGCGTTTTGATCTTCCGGCCCTCCGGAATAAGGATCCGTTCATGGACGAGGGCGTCGGAGAACCGCACGCCTTCCCTTCTGAACAGGCGGAGAGGAGCACGTCCGCTGCGGCCGAAGTCCAGGCGTTTGCCGTAAATGGTAACGGCCCAGGGGAGTTTGTAGGCATCCGCGTCGGGGTCGGCGAGATGGTGATTAATCTCTCGCGCCAGTTCTGGGGTGATGCGTTCGTCGGCGTCCAGGGATAGGACCCAGTCGCTGGTCGCTCTTTCCAGCGCCCGCTGTTTCTGGATGCCAAACCCAGGCCAGTCGG
This sequence comes from Marinobacter qingdaonensis, assembly GCF_034555935.1. NCBI lineage: Bacteria > Pseudomonadati > Pseudomonadota > Gammaproteobacteria > Pseudomonadales > Marinobacteraceae > Marinobacter > Marinobacter qingdaonensis. The sequence goes on along the minus strand of NZ_JAYDCJ010000005.1, from coordinate 104,263 downwards.
TGATTTCGACCACGTCTGCGTACTGTTTGGCGATCTCCGCCGTACGATCGGTGCTTCCGCTGTCCAGAACAACAATCTCATCGGCAACGAGTCGAGCGGATTTCAGGCAGTCCGCTATGTGGGCTTCTTCGTTCTTGGTGATGACCGTCGCCGTCACGCGACATTTGCGGCTGCGGGTGTAGGACGCACTAATCTCATGGAATAGGGCAGAGGAAATACCGGCCACGGAGAGCAGATAGAACGTCAGGAACAGAGTTCGATTAAACGTCGCTTCGGTCAGGCCAAAAATGAGGAAGCCGACACTGACTGTGGCGCCTGCGGCTGCCAGATGCGCCGCTGGCGCGTGATGACTTCGGATATGGCGAAGGAAAAGGAGTAACGGGATTAGGATGAGCAGTGCCCAACCCAGAATTCCGGGCAGTCCGCTGGTGGCTGCACTGTTCAGCAAGTCACTGTGGGCGTGGCCTGAGCAGCAGAGTTCCAGTTTTTCAGACGCAGTTCCAGTGGCTGCGGCCGCCTCAATCTGTTCGGTGTAGCCTCCCAAGCCAACGCCGGTCCACGGATGCGCACGAAACATGTCGGCGGCTAAAGACCAGACTTCCAGTCGCAACTCCATACCCGTGTCGAATTCTCCCCCATTTAGAAGCGTTTGCACGGACTTGGACATCCGATCACCGGTGGCGAAGGCGATCCCTACGATGAGCGGAATGGCGATCAAGGCACGGCTCAGGTATTTCTTCTCCAGCAGCGGAACGAGTAGCAGCATGAAAGCGGGGAGGGCAAGCAAGTTGCTGCGAGTTTCAGAGAGCATGGAGATGACAATGGCTGTGCAGCCGAGCACTATCAAAACCATGCCACAGCGCTTGTTCTTTGAACTCCTGAAGAATAGGCCGCCAATCAGGGTAAGAAAGCCGCCAAGTAGAGCCAGGTTTCCGAAACTGATCGGGTTAATGCCGCCGCCAAACCGTAGCGACATGAGCTGATCAAAGGAGCCTATTTGAGTGGCCAAGGCCCATGCCAAGGCAATGATGACCGATAGCGACACCAACGAGAAGGCGATAAAAACCGATCTGGCTTTGAATCCAACCAGGCTCAGGGCCACAACCAAGGGCCAGAACAGAATCAGTCTGGCGTGGGTGCCCAGCGTCTTGCCGCCCTCATAATCAAATCCCTCGCGCACCCAGGACCAAGTGCTAACCGCGAAAAAGAACCAAAATGCAAAATGCAGAAGTCGCAGCTCTTTCGGCGTTTCCCATCCCGTTTTCTGAGGTTGTTTGCGGGCAATCATAACGCCGCCCGCAACGGCGAGAAGCAGCGTTGCCCCGGCAAGAATACTGGAGGAGAGCAGGGCGCCGCCAAGCCCGGCCATGAATAGGGCCGTTAGTAGGATCCGGTAGTGCGCTGTCATGTGAAGTCGGTCCGTGCGTTTGCAGTACGTGAGCAATTGATGAGTAAGTGGTCGATCACCGGGTCAGCAGATCCGATCTGGTCGGTAGGGGTTGGGCTGCCCCGGCGGCCGGTGGCGTAAGCGCTTATACTCCCATTGATATTGCTCGGGAATGTCCAGGACGCAGCGTTCGATGGAGCGATTCATGGCGGTCGTGGCAGCGACGGCGTCCTTGTCACCCAGGCCGTCGTCGGTTCGTTTGACCACGATCCGGAAGCCCTGGGCATCGGGTAAACGCTCGGCGTAGGTGATCAGCACATTGGCTTCGGTCCGTTGGATCAACTTCGACACCAGCGTCATGGTCTTCACTTCCATTCCGAAAAACGGAGCGAACGCATTGCCCTTGCCTCTCGGGGATTGATCCGGAAGGATGCCGGCTACCCCACCCTCGCGCAGGATGGCTGCTAGTCGCGCCAGGCCCCGCCGGTCTCCTCTGACCAGTTCAGAACCCAATCGTCCTCGCACCTTGATCATGTAGTCCTCGAATTCAGGCATGTTGGGGGGGCTGTAGAGGGCCGCCATCTTGTACCGGGACGAAAAAAACAGTCCCGCGAGTTCCCAGTTGCCGAGGTGAGGGGCGAGCAGAATGAGCCCTTTGCCTCCGGCCATCGCTTCGTCGATGAGTTCCAGGCCTTCCGTTTCTTTGACCAGGTCCAGGCATTTCTGGACCGGCCATTCCCACATCAGTGGCACTTCCAGCATGGTTTGTCCGGTTTGCACCAGCGAGGCCTGCGCCATGCGCTCCCGCTCTTGAGCTGAGAGCTCGGGCAGACAGATGCGGAGGTTGATGTCCGTCACCTCCCTGGCCTTGGTCGGAACTTTCCATAGCAGTAGGCCAATCCAGCGCCCGATCCGCTGGGCGCTGCCCAGAGGGAGCCAGCCAACCACTCTGAGCAGGCCGGCGATGACGAAATACTTTAGCTTGCTCATTTGCGCCCGTACCGGTCCTCGTACCTCACGATGTCGTCCTCGCCCAGGTAGGAGCCGGACTGCACTTCAATCAGCTCCAGGTCGATCACCCCCGGGTTTTCCAGGGCGTGGATCTGGCCGACCGGGATGTAGGTGGACTGGTTTTCGGTAACCAGATACGTCTTCTCACCGTTGGTGACCCGGGCGGTGCCGCTGACCACGATCCAGTGCTCGGCGCGATGGTGGTGCATCTGGACCGACAGTTTGGCGCCTGGCTTCACGGTGATGCGTTTGACCTGGTAGCGGCTGCCGTTGTCGATGGAGTCATAAACGCCCCAGGGCCGGTAAACCTCCCGATGGTTCATGTGTTCGTGGCGGCCGTCGTCGCGAATTTGCTCCACCACGGCTTTGACGTCCTGCACCCGGTCCTTGTGCGCGACCAGCAGGGCGTCCTTGGTTTCGATGATCACCAGATTGTCGACACCGACCGTCGCCACCAGGCGGCTGTCGGCGCGCACCAGGGTGTTGGCGGTGTCCCGGGTGATGACGTCGCCGGTCAGGCTGTTGCCCGCGTCGTCCTTGGTGCTGACATCCCAGAGTGCCGACCAGGAACCGATATCGCTCCAGCCGGCGTCCAGGGCCACCACCGCAGCTTTGTCGGTTTTCTCCATCACCGCGTAGTCCACGGATTCGGAAGGGCACTGGGCGAACAGCTCGGCGTTGACCCGGGTGAAGTGCAGGTCCTCGCTGGCATCGGCGATGGCGGCGCGGCAGGCGCTCAGAATATCCGGGCGGTGGGTTTCCAGTTCCCTCAGGTAGTCCCGCGCGGAGAACAGGAACATGCCGCTGTTCCAGAGGTATTCGCCCGAGGCCAGGTACTTGTTTGCGGTGGCCAGGTCGGGCTTCTCTACGAAGCTGTCCACGGCGTAGCAGTCGTCTGCCAGCTCGCTGCCGCGGTGGATATAGCCATACCCCGTTTCCGGATGGCTGGGTACGATGCCGAATGTCACCAGTTTGCCCTGCTCGGCCAGCGGAATGGCCTTGGTGACGCCCGCCTGGAAGGCCATGGTGTCCTGAATCAGATGGTCGGCGGCCAGGACCAGCATCAATGGGTTGCTGCCGTTGGCGTGTTCACACAGCTGGATCGCAGCCAGGGCGATCGCGGGCGCGGTGTTGCGTCCGCTGGGCTCAAGGATGATCTGCACGTCTTCCTGGCCGGACTGGCGCATCTGTTCCGCGGCGAGAAACCGGTGTTCCTCGTTGCAGATCAGCAGCGGCTGTTCCGCATCCAGTCCCTCCAGGCGGGCCACCGTGGATTGCAGCATGGACAGGGGGCTGTCCGTCAGCTTGAGGAACTGCTTGGGATTCAGTTGCCGCGATAACGGCCAGAGCCGGGATCCGGTTCCGCCAGCCATGATGACAGGATGAATCATGCGTCTACTCCGAGCGTGGGTGGGTTGAGCCCGCCTAATCAGGATCAAGGGCCGGCATATTATCATAGGGCGGCACCGGAGGCAGCGTTGCCGGCGGCGCCTCGGCTTGCTTCCGGCAGCGGCTAACGCCCGGCTTTTTGCGCCTGTTCCCAGCTCTGGCGGCGGTCGCCCAGTTCCCAGTCAATTCGGGTGTAGAGCCGGCGGATGCGCTTACGGATGTAGTGTAGTCGCCAGGCCGGGGTTGTGGAGAGCAGGCGCGGCAGCAGCGGGGCTCCGAGACCGTCCACCAGGAAGAGCCGGGCGTCGCCCTGATCCGCCCGGCTGGCGATGACCAGGTTGTGGGGCAGCAGGTTGCGGGTCAGGATGCCCGTTTGGGTCAGCCAGCCGGCCAGATCCTCCACCAGTTGGCGCGCGTTCGAATCAAACCCGCGGCGCTGCAGGTACTGTTCCAGGGTTTCGGCCGGCGCTCCGTGACTATCGGTCAGCAATTCGCTTTCGTTGGCCAAGCCCTGAGCGGTCTCCACCGGGCCGAAAAACTGGGGCAGGTGGGCCCACAGCAGCTGGTCCTGGCCACGCCTGAGCAGTTGGACCACGGCCGGCTGCCGATGAGCCTGGATTTCCTGACGGTTGTCGTTCAGCCGGGCCTTGCCCAGCAGTTTTTTCACCGGTTTCTGCCGCCGGTAGCGGGCTTCGATGTTTTCCGGGCGCACCAGTTTCAGGCAGCGGCCGGGACGGTCGGGGTGGTGGAAGCAGTGCCGGTTGGAGCCGGAGGCAAACGGGGTCTGGCCAGATAGATCGATCATCCTTGCGCCTCCCGGTAAACCTGTTCGGTCTTCGCCAGCATGGCTTCCAGGGTGCATTCTTTCCGCACCCGCTCGACCGCTGGCCGTTCCGCTTCCCGCAACCCGGCCAGATCACCCAGCCAGCGCGCCAACGGCTCCCTGAGTCCGCGGGCACTGATGGCCTCGCTCAATGCTTGATCCGGTAGAAACTCGACGGGGCCGGCCACGGGCGTGGCGATGACGGGGCAACCGACCATCAACGCCTCGATCAGAACGTAGGAAAAGCCCTCCCGCCGGGAACTGATGATGGTCAGATCCGCCCGTTGATAGGCCTCCGACAGGTCCGTTTGAAAACCGGCCAGACGGACACGCCCGGCCAGACCCAGAGTCTGGATTTGTCTCTGCAGTGCGCCCCGCTCCGAGCCTTCGCCGCAAATGGTCAGCGTGGCCGGCCGGCTCAGGCCCGCCCAGGCCTCGATCAGCAGGTCAAAGCCCTTGACCGATTCAAGCCGACCGACCGCCAGACAGTGGGGCGGGTGGTCCTCGGTCCCGGCCGGTCGCGGTCGCGCCTCCTGGTTTGCGGTCGCAGCGCCGCCCGGGATGCCATTGAAAATCAGGTGCTTTTTGGGGTGTTCAAGCTGCTCGAAAATCCCCGGGCTGACCACAATTACCTGGTCGAGGGGCTGGAACGCAGCGTGGCTGGATTTGATGCCGTGGATGGTGCCTACGATGTGCGGCACCAGGCCCCTGGGCAGCCGGCCGGCCAGTTGCGCGGCCTTGTTGCCATGGGCGTGGAGCAGGTCTGGACCGATCCGGCGCAGGCTGCGCCGGAGACTCAAGGCGAGCCAGGGGTGTCGGCGCCCCAGTTGCATGGGCACGGCATGGAAGTGAATCTCCGCGGGGAAGCGGTCGCGATAGTCCTTGTGCGCCAGTACATGGACCCGGTGGCCGCGCTGGGCCATGCCCAGGGCCAGATCCAGGGTGTGTTTTTCCATGCCGCCCCAGGTGGTGCCGGGAGTGGCCACCAGCAGCGCCAGGGTCAGGCCGGGGCAAGTGGTCATGGCGCGCCCGGTTTGCCGGCAAGCACCGTGTCGTACACCCGCAGCGTGGCGGCGGTCTGGGACTCCAACCGGAAACGCTCCGGTATTTCGATCGGCTGTTTGCCGCCGTCCAGCAGATCCAACACCACGCGGGTGAAGGCTTGGGTGTCGTCTGGCGGGGTCAGGCCCGTGGGGAAACAGGCTTGCAGGGTTTCGGCCGCCCCGCCGCGGTTGTAGGCAGCCACCGGAGTGCCAGAGGCCAGGGCTTCGGTCACCGTGCGACCAAAAGGCTCGGGTTTGGTGCTCATGTGGCACACCACATCGGCCAGCAGGTACAGGGTGGTCATGTCATTGCGCTGGCCGAGCAGGCTGACCCGGTCGGTCAATCCCAGTCGGGCGCGCTCCTTTTCCAGTTCCTCCAGGAAGTGCTCCTTGCCGGGTTCGGCGCCGCCGACGATGATGCCATGGCAGTCGGGGCGCTTTTGCACCAGTTCGGCCATCATCGCCAGGAAGTCGAGTTGGCCTTTCCAGCGGGAGATCCGGCCGGGCATCATGATGATCTTTTTGCCGGCGAGCTGGGGGTATTGGCGGAACCAGCGCTGCAGCCATTGTTGGCTGAGTTCACGCTGGCGGAAGGCACTCAGGTCCACGCCACGCTGAATGACGGTCAATTTGTCTTCCGGCACCGGGTAATTGGCCAGGACGTAATCCCGGACGCAATCGGAGACCGCAATCAGGTGATCGGCCCGGGTCATGATGGCGCTGTAGGGATTGACCGAATACATGCCGTGAAAGGTCGACACCACCGCCGGGCGACGCTCCGCCGGCAGGCCCTTCAGGGCCAGGAAGATGATCCAGGCCGGCATGCGGGAGCGGACATGGATGATGTCGGGGTGCAGCTCCTGAATGAGTCTGCGCATGGGCCGGATCTGCCCGAAGGAGGCCGGTGATTTTCGGTGGATGGGCATGAAAATGTGGGTCGAACCCTGGCCTCGGAGCTGCTCGGCCATGGGGCCGCCCTTGGACACCACGAAGGACTCGTGCCCGCGTTTGACCAGGTCGGAGGCGAATTCCACCGTGCCCCGTTCGACGCCGCCGCTGTAGAGCGCGGGCAGTGCTTGCAGAATTCTCACCGCTTGGCCCCTTTGCGCATGCTGCCCGTGGCCGCGTGGCCTCGGAGCAGCCCCCGTTCCAATACCCAGCGCGCAGCCCGATCGGCTTCCCACAGGGCGGTGGGCTGCAGCCCCTTGCCCGCCATCACCGCCGAGTGGTCACTCCAACTGGCCACCCGGCCAGCCTGGGTGAGCCGGTCGACACCCGCGGCAACCCGGCTGCCGGCCACCGGCGTCAGCTGCAGAATGCCGGTTGGGACCCCGGAGGTGGCGGCTTCGCACACCATGGACATGCTGTCGGGACTGACCCAGACCGCCCGGGATGCGGCCAATTGGTGGGCCAGCCAGAGTTCGTGGGTGTCGCTTGGGTCCTGGACCGAGATTTTCGGTCCCGCCAGTTCCTGCAGTCGAGCCAGCAGTGGCTTGGGGGTTCGGCGCGAGCCGCTGAGGGTCCAGCGCCATGCGGGGTATTGGCCGATCAGATGGTGCACCTGACCCAACACCACGTCATCGTCCCACTCGAAATGGGGCGAGGGACCACCGATCAGGACCAGCGCCTCGGGTTTGTCGGTGAGTCGGGCGAGGGGAGTAACGGTGTTGAGCACGCCTTCGGTCACCAGTACTCGATTCGACTCCGCCACGCCGTCGTGGGCGGGCACGATGGCGCCGTCCAGCCAGCCCATCGGGAAGCCAGGTTTCATCAGTACCACAGTGCGGGCGCCCTTGTGTTTGCGCAGGGCCAGGAGCAGCCGGTGGGTGCCCGAGCCCGCCGCCACAATGAGATCCGGCGAAGGCAGCCCGGGCTCGATACGCGGTGGCAGGGCCAGCAGCGCCCGCCAGATGGGCACCGACAGCTGTGTGGCGTCCAGCCAGTGCAGACTCGCCCCGGCCAACACCCGCAGGCGATTGCCCAGGCCCTTCAGCTGGTTGCGGTGGCCGGGCTTGCCATCGGTCAGCAGCCACACCACCGGGGCTGACGTGTTGTGTTCAGCTGCGGCCATAAAAGCCCGGGGCCTCCGGGTCGGGGCGGGTCTTGAACCGCCGGTGCATCCACAGATACTGGTCCGGGGCCCGGCGGATTTCGCGTTCGATGGTGCTGTTGATCAGAGTCGCGTCCTGCAAGTCGTCGCCGCTGGGGAAATTCTCCAGCGCCGGGTGGAAAAAAATCTCGTAACCGGGGCCGTCGTCCCGGCGCACGTGGCTGAACGGCACCACGGCACAGCCGCTGCGTTCGGCGATGCGCGAGGTGGCGGTAATGGTGCCGGCCGGGATGTTGAAGAAGGGCGCAAAGACGATGTCCTTGCGGCCATAGTCCTGGTCGGTGGCGTACCAGACCGCGTGGTTCTTCTTCAGGCTGCGGAACAGGCCCCGGAGGTCCTTGGCACCCAGGACCGTGCCGTAGCGACGCTCCCGGGCGCGGGTCATCACGGCGTTCATCAGGGGGTTATTGTGATCCCGCTGCATGACATCGGCGTGAATGTATTCGGTCACTAGGCTGCCGCCCAGGTCCAGGGTGCTGTAATGGCCGCCCAGCAGCAACACCCCCTTGCCTTGGGCCAGAGCCTGTTCAAAGTGCTCAAGGCCGTGCACCTGGGTGATATCGGTCAGTTTCGCCGGGTCCCGGAACCAGGCCAGTCCCAGCTCCAACAGGCCAATGCCGTTGGCAATGAAGGACTTGCGGACCAGTGCCGCCTGCTGCGCGGCCGGCAGTTCCGGAAAGCACAGCCGGATGTTGACCTCGGTGATGTGCCGGCGGCTGCGGGCCAGGCGCCAGGCCAGCAGGCCCACCAGCTTGCCCAGCCACCACTGGCAACGGATGGGCAATTGGGCCACCAGCCACATCAGGCCAATGCCCAGCCAGGTGGGCCACCAGCGCGGGTGCCGGTAGGCGGAGTAGTCGGTGTTTCGGGGAAGTTTTCGGTATTTCTTGTTCACTGCCAGCGGGTCCTGCGTCTCTTGAATCTGGTCGCCACCTGCCTTTGCTGTCAGCCTCAACCAGAAGTAAATCAATGGGTTTTCGGCTATGATAGCGTACTGTTTTGCCGGGAGTCCTCTGTGCTGCAATTTATCTATTCCCAGTTAATCCGACTGATCCTGCCCTTTATTTTGTTGCGCTTGTGGTGGCACGGACGGCGGGCGCCGGAGTTGCGCCGGAACTGGTACCAGCGGCTGGGTATTGTGCCCAAGACCGAAGGTGCCGTGGTCTGGGTGCACGCGGTCTCGGTCGGCGAGACCATCGCGGCCGGCCCGATGGTGCGACGGCTGCTGGCGCGGGAGCCGGGCATCACCATCCTGATGACGGCAATGACCGACACCGGCCTGGCCCAGGCCCGGAAAATGTTCGGTGATCAGGTGCACTACGCCTACGCCCCCTACGACACGCCGGGCTCGATCCGACGGTTCCTGAAGCGCGCCCGGCCTCGCATTCTGGTGATCATGGAAACCGAAATCTGGCCCAATATGATACGCCAGTGCCGGGCCTCGGAGGTGCCGGTGTTCCTCATCAACGCTCGCCTGTCGGAACGCTCGGCCCAGGGCTATGAACGTATCCGGAGCCTGGCGGTACCGATCATGCGCAGCATCAGCTGGGTCGCGGCCCAGGCCGAGAAAGACGCGGAGCGGTTCTGTCGCATCGGGGTGGCCGACGCCAAGGTGGCGGTCACCGGCAGTGTGAAGTTTGATGTGGACATCCCCGACGCCGTTCGCCAGGCGTCGGTTGCGTTCCGGGAGTCCCTGGGCGGCCGCTTCGTCTGGATTGCCGGCAGCACCCACGAAGGGGAGGACGTGCAGTTGCTGGACGCCCATCGCCAGATCCTTGCCCGATACCCGCAGGCGTTGCTGATCATTGTGCCGCGTCACCCCGAGCGTTTCGAGTCCGTCGCCGACAAGGTGCTCAAGGCCGGTCTGACCTTGGCCCGGCGCTCGGCCGGGGAGGCTGCAGACGCTGCGAACGTGTACCTGGGCGACACCATGGGCGAGCTGATGATGCTGTACGGCGCCAGCGATGTGGCGTTCGTCGGAGGGTCGCTGATCGAGCGGGGCGGCCACAACCCCCTGGAGCCTGCGGTGTGGGGCATTCCGGTATTCTCCGGCCCGCACGTGTTCAATTTCGAGACCATCTACCAGCGCCTGGTGGACGACTCCGGCGTCAAGCTGGTGGGCAATGCCGATGAGCTGGCGGCGGATGTCAGTCGGCTGATCGGGGACGATGGGGAGCGGCGTGCGATTGGCGATCGGGCACTGGCGGTGGTCAACAAGAATCGCGGCGCGCTGGAGCGGGTGGTCGACGGCATCATCGACCGGTTGTGACGCGGGTGCCGGCCGGCACCCGCGATCAGGCGTTACTGGCTTGGGTTGTCCAGTACCTTTTCTTCGTTGGCCAGGGCTTCGATGCCCGGCGCGGTCTCACTCAGCCAGTTGTTCAGCGCGGCCAGATCCTGGGGGCTCAGGGTGCCGGCGGCCTGTTTCAGCTGCAGGGTGTTGATCACGTAGTCGTAGCGGGCGTTGGCGAAATCCCGAAGCGCGACGTAGTAGGCCCGCTCGGCGTCCAGCACTTCTACGATGTTGCGGGTGCCTACCTCGTAGCCGGCCCGGGTGGCGTCGAGAGCGCTGCGGCGTGACACGATGGTCTGCTCCAGGGCCGACGCGGTCTCGATGTTGTTGTTGACGGTCAGGAACAGGCTGCGGGTGGAGACGCGCACGTCACGACGCACCGTCTGCAGTGACTGTTCGGCCACGGTCACCAACGAGCGCTGCTGACGCACGCTGGCCTGGGTGCCGCCACCGGTGTAGAGCGGCACGTTCAGGGTCAGGCCAATCACCCCCTGGGTGGTGGTGCCATCCCGCTGCATCTGGAACGACGACGGGTCTTCCAGGCCATCGGTCTTGGTCTTGCCGTAGGACGCATTCAGATCCAGGGTCGGGTAGTGACCGGCCTTGGAGGCGCGCAGGTTGGCCTCGCTGACGTTCAGGTCGTAAATTGCTGATTGAATGGACCAGTTCTGGTCCAGCGCGGTCATCTCCCAGGCGGCCGGGTCCATCGGGTCCGGACGGTTGAGCGGGAAGTTCTGGCGCAGGTTCTCCAGGTCCTCGGCAAACTCGCCGGTCAGGCGCGCCAGCTGTTCGCGGGCAACGTTCAGCTGGTTTTCCGCGACGATGCGCTGGCTGCGGGTATCGTCGTAGCTGGCGCGGGCCTCGTAGACTTCGGTGATGGCAATCAGGCCCACATCGAAACGCTCCTGGGCCTGCTCATACTGGCGCTGGATCGCGGTCTCGGCCGCCATGGTGGTGGTGACCGTGTCCTGCGCCCGCAGCACGTTGAAGTAGGCGGTAGCAACGTCGAGGATCAGCTGTTGTTGGGCCAGGTTGTACTGGGCCCGGGCAGAGTCGGTCTGGAACTGGCTGGCGTCGTAGCGGAACCAGGCGTCGGCCTGGAACAGTGGCTGGGTCAGTTGCACGCCGTAGGCGTATTCCCGGTAGCTGTTGTCCTGGTTGGGGCCGTCCACGTCCACGTAGTTGGCCTCGCCGAAGGCGCCAAGCTGGGGCAGGAGTTCGCTTCGGGTGACGTCACTGCCGGCCTGCTGGGCTTCAAAGCTGGCCTGGGCGGCGGCGATGCCGGAATCGTAGGACAGCGCTTTCTCGTAGGTCTCCACCAGATCCATGGCGAGGGCGGGCTGCACCGCCAAGAGGCCAACAAGTCCGGAAAGCAATCGTTTCTTCATTATGTCTCCTGAATGCCTGTGCAGGTGTGCGTCCTTCGTGGACACGCTGGCCTGGCAACTGTATCTCACTGATTGTGCTGCGATGGGCCGTCGGTAGAGCTTTGGACCGCCATTATGGACAATAATCAGTCGCAGCTCTACACTTGCAAACGGCACTCATTCCGGGTGTCACACAAAACAGATTCGCGTCTTGACGGGGTGCTGGTCTGCCTGGGGTGAACCCGGGCAACTGGCTGAGATTGCATCGCAGAACCCGCGACCTGATCCGGATAATACCGGCGTAGGGATTGAGACCGTTGTGCTGACTGGAACCTGGGGTTTCCCTGGCTGGGGAAAACCGTTTCAGCCTCCGTCATACGCGACCCGATGGCCAACCCAAAACGGGAGCGAATGATGACAGAGCTACCTTCTTACCTCAGTGAATCCGCCAAGGTCGACACCGCCGCGGTCAAACCACTGCCCAATTCCCGCAAAGTGTACGTGACCGGCAGCCGCCCCGATCTGCGCGTGCCCATGCGGGAAATCACCCTGGGCGACACTCCCACGGACATGGGCGGCGAGCAGAACCCGGCGGTGGTGGTGTATGACACGTCCGGTCCGTACACGGATCCGGACGCACAGATCGACCTGCGCAAGGGCCTGGCGCCGATTCGGGCTGACTGGATCGCCGAACGGGGCGATGTCGAGACCCTGCCCGGCTACAGCTCGGAGTACACCCGTCGGCGTTTGAAGGACCCGCAGCTGGATCCGCTCCGGTTTCTGGAGGCGCGCAAACCCCTGCGGGCCAAGCCGGGCGCCAACGTCAGTCAGATGCACTACGCCCGGCAGGGGCTGGTGACTCCGGAAATGGAGTTCATCGCCATCCGCGAGAACCAGAAGCTGCAGGAAGCTCGGGCCCAGGGCCTGCTCGACCAGCAGCACCCGGGGCAGTCATTCGGGGCCAATCTGCCGGCGGCGATCACCCCCGAGTTTGTCCGGGACGAGGTCGCCCGGGGCCGGGCCATCATTCCGGCCAACATCAACCACCCGGAAATCGAGCCGATGATCATTGGCCGCAACTTCCTGGTGAAGATCAACGGCAACATCGGCAATTCCGCCGTGAGCTCTTCCATCGAGGAAGAGGTCGAGAAATTGACCTGGGCCACGCGCTGGGGCGCGGACACCATCATGGACCTGTCCACCGGCAAGAACATCCATGAAACCCGCGAGTGGATCATCCGCAACTCGCCGGTGCCGATCGGCACCGTCCCCATCTACCAGGCCCTGGAAAAAGTTGGCGGGGTTGCCGAGGACCTGACCTGGGAAATCTTCCGGGATACCCTGATCGAGCAGGCCGAGCAGGGCGTGGACTACTTCACCATTCACGCCGGCGTCCGGTTGCACCACGTGCCCCTGACCGCCAACCGGGTCACCGGCATCGTGTCCCGGGGCGGCTCGATCATGGCCAAGTGGTGCCTGGCCCACCACAAGGAAAGCTTCCTGTACGAGCACTTCGAGGACATCTGCCAGATCATGAAGGCCTACGACGTGTCCTTCAGTCTCGGGGATGGCCTGCGCCCAGGCTCGATTGCCGACGCCAACGACGCCGCGCAGTTCGGCGAACTGGAAACCCTGGGTGAGCTGACCAAGATTGCCTGGAAGCACGATGTCCAGTGCATGATCGAGGGGCCGGGCCACGTGCCCATGCACCTGGTCAAGGAGAACATGGACAAGCAGCTGGCGTGCTGCGACGAGGCGCCCTTTTACACCCTGGGGCCACTGATCACCGACATTGCCCCGGGCTACGACCACATCACCTCCGGCATTGGCGCCGCGATGATTGGCTGGTACGGCTGCGCCATGCTTTGCTACGTCACACCGAAGGAGCATCTGGGGCTGCCCAACAAGGACGACGTCAAGACCGGCATCATCACCTACAAGATCGCCGCCCACGCCGCCGACCTGGCCAAGGGGCATCCTGGGGCCCAGGTGCGTGACAACGCGCTGTCCAAGGCCCGGTTCGAGTTCCGCTGGGAAGACCAGTTCAATCTGGGCCTGGATCCGGACACCGCCCGCGCCTTCCACGACGAAACCCTGCCGAAGGAGTCGGCCAAGGTGGCGCACTTCTGCTCCATGTGTGGCCCCAAGTTCTGCTCCATGAAAATTTCCCAGGAGGTTCGGGACTACGCCGCCGAGCATGGCATCGACGAAGTGTCGGCCATCGACGCGGGGATGCAGGAGAAGTCCCGGGAGTTCGTGGACGCGGGCAGCAAGCTCTACGATCGGGTCTAGTCGGGTCCCTATCGCCCCGGTCGGCTCCTTGGCCGGGGCGGTCGGTGGCGCTTGCATTCGGCAGCGGCCAACGGCTATGGTTCAAAATTCCTTGTCCGAACAGGTTAAGAAATGACCGAACCTTTTCAGTTCAACGCGAGCGATGTGCGGATCGAAAAGCGGGAAACCGTCTTCCAGGGCTTCTTTCGCATGGACAAGCTGTGGTTGACCCATCCGCGTTTTGACGGCCGTGACATGCCCGTATTCACCCGGGAACTGTTTATCCGCGGCGACGCCACCTGCGTGCTGCCGTACGATCCGATTCGCGATGAGGTGGTCCTGTTGGAGCAGTTCCGCCTGGGCGCCCTGCACCGAAGCCAGACACCCTGGCTGCTGGAACTGGTGGCGGGCATGAACGAGGAGGGCGAGACACCCGAGCAGGTGGCACAGCGGGAAGGGCAGGAAGAAGCCGGGCTGACCTTTGCCCGTCTGGACCGGATCTGTGACTACCTGGTGTCGCCCGGCGGCACCACCGAGATGATCCATCTCTACTGCGGCCTGGTCAGCACCGAAGCCGCGGGCGGGCTGTTTGGCATCGAACACGAACACGAGGACATCCGGGCCCACGTGGTCAGCGCCACGGAGGCCATCGCCATGATCCGTGATGGCCGGATCAACAACGCAGCGGCTATCATTGCACTACAGTGGCTGGAATTGAATCGCGCGCGACTGCGCGAAGAGGCGACGCAATGACCGAATGGAGTATGAAACCGAAACCCTACGTGCCGGACCTGCGCCGGCTGGGTGCTTTGTGTGACGGTAATTACCAGCGGTTGCGGCGGCTGCGTCAGCTTGAGGTGGGCGGCACACCGGTGTGCGAATTCGAACTGCACCGGGAAAACCTGTACCTCGGCCGGGTCCGGATCAAGGTGCTGCAGACCGCCAAGTTCACCGAAACACTGCTGCTGGAGCAGGTTCACAACTCTGGCCGCTGGCTCAACAACCCGCAGATGACGGTGCGTGTGTATCACGACGCCGCCATGGCGGAAGTGATCAGCTGCTACCGGGATCGCCAGATCGCTCCGGTCAACGATTACCCCAATCGTTTCATGCACCACCCGGACGAGAAGGTCCAGGTCAACGGGTTTCTCGCGGATTGGCTGGACTACTGCCTGCGCTTTGGCCACCTGCCCATGGAACATGCGGCCTGGTCGGCCGGCGAGGGCGTCGACTGAAGCCCCGTCGGGACGCGGGCAAAAACGCCCAGGGCTGCCATGGCGGTGTGTCGCAGTTGTCAAATCAGGCAAGAGTTTGCCAGCGCCTGGTCAGAATGTGACAGCGGTTGCATTCGGGGGCGAATAAACCGAAAGCTGTCGTCGTACACTGGTGCGACGTTTACGTGATGTTCACTGATTCGACCAAGAGCGTATGACCACAAAGGACGAGCCCCGGCCACTCCGGGTACTGCAACTGACCGATCCCCATCTGATGGCCAAGGCCGATGGCGACCTCCTGGGCGTGAACACACGGGACAGCCTGCAGGCCGTCATTGAGCAGGTTCTGGAGCAGCATGGTCGGCCGGATCTGATCCTGGCGACCGGCGACATTGCCCAGGACGGCTCGGTGGAGGCCTACCAGGTGTTCGGCGAGAGTCTGAAGGTGTTTGACTGTCCCTCGGCCTGGATTGGTGGCAATCACGACCATGCCGAAACCCTCGCCCGGGTCGCCGGCGACTACAACGCCAATCAACGCCACCTGGTGCGCGACGGCTGGCAGTTTGTGCTGCTGGACTCGTCGGTGCCCGGCAAGGTGTTCGGTGCTCTGGCGGACGCCGAGTTGGCGTTTCTGGCGGATGCCCTGGCGGCAAACCCGGAGTTGCCTGCTATGGTCTGCCTGCACCACCACCCGGTGGATATCGGCTCGGACTGGATGGCGCAGATCGGCCTGACCAACCGGGACGCGTTCTGGCAGGTGATCGATCGGTTCCCCCAGGTCAAGCTGGTGCTCTGGGGCCATATCCACCAGGAGTTCGAACAGACCCGTCGCCACGTGCAGCTCCTGGCCTCGCCGTCCACCTGCATTCAGTTCACCTCCGGCTCCAGTGATTTCGCCGTGGAGGAGCGACCACCCGGCTACCGCTGGTTTGAGTTCCATGACTCCGGCGAGTTCCGCTCGGAAGTCGGTCGGGCCACGGCATTCCAGTTTCAGCTTGACCGCAACAGCACCGGTTACTGAGCGCCCCCCCTGATCGCCTTGGCAAAACCCTGTCGTCTTTGCTGGCCGTTGTTGGTCAGTAGTGCCTGGATGGAGAGCCACTGACGTACTCTCTATTAAGATGAATGACAGTGGTACTATTGCGGCCTTCGATGAGTTTTTGTCATGGAGGAGGCGGCATGATCGAACGTGCCCATCTGGAAATCCTGCGTGCGGTGGATCGGGCCGGGTCGCTGACGGCGGCCGCCGAGCGGCTGCACCTCACCCAGTCTGCGCTCAGCCATTCCATCCGGAAGCTGGAG
Source organism: Marinobacter qingdaonensis (assembly GCF_034555935.1). Taxonomy (NCBI): domain Bacteria; kingdom Pseudomonadati; phylum Pseudomonadota; class Gammaproteobacteria; order Pseudomonadales; family Marinobacteraceae; genus Marinobacter; species Marinobacter qingdaonensis. The sequence continues at coordinate 88,053 of NZ_JAYDCJ010000005.1, read as the reverse complement.
CAGCTACTGGGCACCGATGTCTGGGTTCGGGAAGGGCGACAGCTCCGGCTGACCCAGGCCGGTGAGTATGTGCTGTCCCTGGCGAACCGATTGTTGCCGCAACTGGAACACGCAGAGATGCTGATCGGGCAATTTGCCAAAGGCCAGCGGGGCAACCTGCGCATCGGCATGGAATGTCACCCCTGCTACCAGTGGTTGCTGAAAGTGGTTGGGCCCTATCTGGAGCAGTGGCCGGGGGTTGATGTGGACGTGAAGCAGAAGTTTCAGTTTGGCGGCATTGGCGCCCTGTTCAGTCACGACATCGACATGCTGGTCACCCCCGATCCGCTGCATCGGCCGGGGCTGGTGTTTGAGCCCGTGTTCGATTACGAACAGGTGTTGGTGGTCGGCGCCGACCACCGGCTGGCGGGCAAGGCCTGGGCTGAGCCGGCAGACCTCGAGCAGGAAAGTCTGATTACCTATCCGGTGGAGATTGAGCGCCTGGATATCTACACCGGTTTTCTGTTGCCGGCCCACGCCAGCCCCGCCCGCCACAAGACCATCGAAACCACCGACATCATGTTGCAGATGGTGGCCGCCGGTCGTGGCGTGGCGGCCTTGCCCCGTTGGCTGGTTGAGGACTACCAGGCCCGGATCCCGATTCGGCCGGTGCAGCTGGGCGAGCGCGGCATCGCCAAACAGATCTTCCTTGGGCTGCGGGAGCGGGATCGGCAGGTGGACTACCTGAACTCGTTCATGACCATGGCACGCCAGGTTCGCTGGAATTAGTGTCTTCGGTTAAACTGCGCAAAAATTTGCTTCAGGACATCAGACTATGAGTAACATTCCCGCAGACCTGAAATACATCGAGACTCATCAATGGGTGCGCCTCGCCGACGATGGCACCGCCACCGTTGGTATTACCGACTTTGCCCAGGAGCAGCTGGGTGATGTGGTCTACATCGGGGTGCCGGATCTGGGCGCCACGGTGAACGGTGGTGAGGAAGCCGGTGTGGCGGAGTCGGTGAAGTCGGCGTCGGATGTATTCAGCCCGGTCACCGGTGAGGTGGTGGAAATCAATGAAAGCCTCGAAGACGAGCCGGAAAAGGTCAACGAGGACCCCTACGGTGACGGCTGGATGTTCAAGGTCAAGCTGGCGGATGCCGGCGAACTGGAGGGCCTGATGGACGCGACCGCCTACGCCGAACACGTGGCCGCTGAAGGGTGACCCGCAAGACCGTTTCCGTTGACCCTTCAAGTGGCTGGTGTGTTCGATGACGTTTCCGATTCTTTATCTGCGTAAGGGCGCCGAGCGTCGGCTTCGGTCTGGTCACCTCTGGGTGTACAGCAACGAGGTGGATATCCGCCGGTCGCCGCTGACCGACTTTGAGCCCGGTGTTCAGGCCGAGCTTCGCGCGGCCAACGACAAATCCCTGGGCACCCTGTTCGTCAATCCCCACGCCCTCATCTGTGGCCGACTGATCAGTCGGGATGGGCGTAATGGCATGACCCCGAAACGCCTGACCGAACGGCTGGAAGTGGCGCTGGCCATGCGGGAACGGCTGTTCGACCGGCCCTTCTACCGTTGGGTGTTTGGTGACAGCGACGGCCTGTCCGGGCTGGTGATTGACCGCTTCGACGATACCGTGGTGGTGCAGATCTCGACCGCCGGCATGGAGCTGATGAAGGACGCCATCGTTCGGGCGGTGCAGCGCCTGGTGCACCCGGCGGCGATCATCCTGAAAAACGACGGCAAGATGCGCAAGATCGAAGGGCTGGATACCTACGTGGAGCACGTCCACGGCCCCGAGGTTTCAACGCTCAGGGTTGAGGAGAACGGTGTCCGGTTCGAGGTGCCTCTGGAAGGCGGCCAGAAGACCGGTTGGTTCTACGACCACCGGGTGAATCGGCAACGGCTGCAGGCCTATGCGCCGGGCAAGCGCGTGCTGGATGTCTTCAGTTATGTCGGAGGCTGGGGCATTCAGGCCGCATGTGCCGGCGCCAGCTCGGTAACCTGCGTCGATAGCTCGGCGTCGGCCATCGACTCGGTGCACCATAACGCCCGCCTGAATGGTCTGGACAATGTCGAAACCCTGGAAGGGGATGCCTTTGAGGCCCTGAAAGCGCTGTGCGACGAGAAGGAAAAATTCGACATCGTGGTGCTGGACCCGCCGGCCCTGATTCCCCGCCGCCGGGACCAGAAGGCCGGTGAGCAGGCCTACGCCCGGCTGAACCAGTTGGGCCTGCGTCTGCTGGAGCGGGATGGCATCCTGGTGTCGGCGTCCTGCTCCATGCACCTGTCCCAGGACCGCCTGACCGACATCATCCGTGGCGGCGGGCGCAAGATTGACCGCTTTGTCCAGCTGCTGGAGCAGGGGCGCCAGGCCCCCGACCATCCGGTCATCCCCGGGATTCCGGAAACCGATTACATCAAGGCCTGCTTCGTTCGCGCCCTCACCAGCTTTTTCTGAGGGCGCGGCGCTCCGGGCGTCAGTCCCGCAGGGACATGACTGTCCAGCCCTGGTCCCGGGCCAGCGCTTCCAGGGTTGGGTCCGGATCCACGGCGACCGGGTGATCGACTTCCCGCAGCAGGGGCGCGTCGTTGTGGGAATCGCTGTAGAACCAGGCGCCCTCCAGCGTCCTGCCGTAAGCCTGCAGCCAGTCCTGAAGGCGCTTCACCTTGCCCTCCTGGAAACTGGGGGTGCCGGCCACCTCACCGGTGTAGCGTCCGTTCACCAGTTCCGGTTCGGTGGCAATCAGGTGCTCGATGCCCAGTTCCGCGGCAATGGGTTCGGTCACGAACCGGTTGGTGGCCGTGATGATCATCAGGGTGTGGCCCTGTTCCCGGTGCTGATCCAGGAGCGCGGCGGCCTTGGGAAGCATCATCGGGCGCACCTTGCGTTCCATGAACGTCGCGCGCCAGCTCAGCAGCTGGTCCATGTTGTGGTTGGCCAGCGGCTGCAGCGCAAAGCCGAGGTAGTTCAGTATGTCCAGCTCGCCGTTCAGATACTCCTCATAAAACCGGTCGTTCGCCCTCCGGTAGTCCTCGGCATCGACGATGCCTTCTTCCACCAGGAACTGGCCCCAGGCGTGGTCGCTGTCGCCTGCCAGTAGCGTGTTATCCAGATCAAAAATTGCGAGCGTCAAGCTGTTACCTCCGATGATCACATGGCCTGCCATTGGGAGCCCAGTCTACCACGACCTGAGGAATGCAGTGCCGTTTGCCGAACCCTTGGGTTTCTGCAAGAATGAGAGCAACTTGGACAATTCTGACCGGTCAATTTTTGTACCCGGTCGACCGACTTTTGAGAGGACTGTGCCGTGATAGATTCAGACGGTTTCAGACCCAACGTCGGAATCATTCTGGCCAACCACAGAGGAGAGGTTCTCTGGGCAAGGCGAATTGGGCAGGACTCCTGGCAGTTTCCCCAGGGTGGTATCAAGCACGACGAATCACCGGAAGAGGCACTGTATCGGGAGCTGGGAGAAGAAATCGGTCTGGGCGCCAGCGATGTGGAGATCATCAGTTGCACCCGAGGCTGGCTCAGGTACCGACTTCCCAGGAGGATGGTACGCCATAACTCGCACCCCGTTTGTGTGGGCCAAAAACAGAAATGGTTCCTACTGAGGATGTTATCGCCGGACGCGCAGGTGTGCGTGGACGGAACGGAATCGCCGGAGTTCGACGGCTGGCAGTGGGTGAGTTACTGGTACCCGCTCGGCCAGGTGGTCTCCTTCAAGCGCGAAGTGTATCGACGCGCGTTGAGGGAGCTGGCGCCAAGACTGTTCTACAACATGGAGCAGTGGCACCGTAGCGAACAGAACCGGCGGTTGAAGGAACACCAGAAATGACGGATTGACCCCGCCATGCTGAGCATACTGCGAAGTCTTGTACAAGAGGTGAACGGCGCCCGCGATTTGCAGGAGGCGCTGGACGTCATTGTTTCGCGTGTGCAGAAAGCCATGGGGACCGAAGTGTGCTCGGTCTACCTGCTGGACCCGGCCACCAACCGCTACATTCTGATGGCCACCGAAGGTCTCTATCGCAAGGCCGTCGGTAAAGTCAGTCTTGGTTACTCCGAAGGCCTGGTTGGCCTGGTGGGCTCCCGCGAGGAGCCCATCAACCTCGAAGACGCGCCCGCCCACCCCCGTTATCGCTACTTCCCGGAGACCGGGGAAGAGCGCTTCCGTTCGTTCCTGGGGGTGCCCATCATTCACCATCGCCGGGTTCTGGGGGTGTTGGTGGTCCAGCAGCGGGAAAGCTCCCGCTGTTTCGATGAGGGTGAGGAAGCCTTCCTGGTCACGGTGTCGGCTCAGCTGGCGGGCGTGATCGCCCACAGTGAAGCAACCGGCGCCATCAGTGGCCTGTCGCTCACCGGGGAAGAGGCCCGGGACGTCAGTTTCAACGGTGTGCCCGGCGCGCCAGGTGTCGCCATCGGCGACGGCGTGGTGGTGTATCCCGCTGCCGATCTGGATGTGGTGCCGGAGAAACCGGCCGAGGACATCGAGCAGGAACTGGAAATGTTCCGCGCCGCGGTCAAGGCGGTCCGGGAAGACATCGAGCGGGTCGCCAACCGGCTGGCCTCGCAGCTGCGGCCCGAGGAACAGGCCCTGTTCGATGTCTATCTGCGCATGCTGGGTGACGAAGCCCTGCCCGGCGAGGTCGCCAACCAGATCCGCGAAGGCACCTGGGCCCAGGGCGCATTGAAGCAGGTGGTTCAGCAGTACGTACGCCATTTTGAAATGATGGACGACCATTACCTGCAGGAGCGTGCCGTCGATGTCCGAGACCTGGGCCGTCGGCTGCTGTCGCACCTGCAGGAGGGCGACCAGCGTCACCTGGAGTATCCGGCCCGGACCGTGCTGGTCAGCGAGGAGCTGACCCCGGCCATGCTTGGCGAAGTGCCCAAGGGGCAACTGGTGGGGCTGGTGTCGGTCAAGGGCTCCAGCAACTCCCACGTGGCCATCCTGGCCCGTGCCATGGGCGTGCCGACCGTGATGGGCCTGGTGGACATCCCGGTCAACCAGCTGGATGGCAAGGAATTGGTGGTCGACGGCTTCGAGGGCCAGATCTTTGCGTCGCCCTCGGACGACCTGCGGGCCTTCTATCAGGCCATCTGCGACGAAGAAGATGAACTGATTCGCGGCCTCGAGGCGCTCCGGGACCAGCCCTGCGAAACCACCGACGGGCACCGGGTGTCGATGCTGGTGAACACCGGCCTGATGACCGACGTGGTGCGTTCCCTGTCCCACGGCGCCGAGGGCATTGGTCTGTACCGCACCGAAGTGCCGTTCATGATCAAGGATCGCTTTCCGTCCGAGCAGGAGCAGCGCCAGTACTACCGGGAACAGCTCGAGGCCTTTGCCCCGAACCCGGTCACCATGCGCACCCTCGACGTTGGCGGCGATAAGTCCCTGACCTATTTCCCGATCCAGGAAGAAAACCCGTTCCTGGGCTGGCGCGGTATCCGGGTTACCCTCGACCATCCGGAGATCTTCCTGGTCCAGGTGCGGGCCATGCTCAAGGCCAGTGAAGGGCTGAACAACCTGCAGATCATGCTGCCCATGATCAGTAACATCTCCGAGGTGGAGGAGTCCCTGCACCTGATCTACCGGGTGTATCACGAGGTCCGGGAAGAGGGCTACGACATCCACATGCCCAAGGTCGGGGTGATGGTGGAGATACCGGCCGCGGTGTACCAGATCCGCGAGCTGGCCGACCGGGTCGACTTCCTGTCGGTGGGATCGAACGATCTGACCCAGTATCTGCTGGCGGTGGACCGCAACAACCCGCGGGTCGCCCAGTTGTACCATTCTTACCACCCGGCAGTGCTCCAGGCCCTGGTCCGGATTGCCCAGGACGCCCACGCCGTCGGCAAGCCGGTGGGGATCTGCGGTGAATTGGCCGGCGATCCGGGCGGCGCCCTGCTGCTGATGGCCATGGGCTTCGACTCCCTGTCCATGAACGCGGCCAGCCTGCCCAAGGTGAAGTCGGTCATTCGCAGCGTCAGCCGGGAATGGGCTATGCAGTTGCTGGAAGACGTGCTGCTGCTGGATTCGCCCCACGTCATCAAGAGCTGCGTCGATCTGGCCCTGCGCAACGCGGGTTTCGGTCGTTACCTGCGCCCAGGCAAATCCACCACCGTGGCCTTTGCAGAAAAGGCCTTGTCCTGAACTTTTAGCCCGTTTCGAACGAATATAGGGTGAGTACTCTAAAACCTGTTGGTAGGTTAGAGGCGACGTGCGCGTGCGGAGATCCATGCCCGAAACGCCAACCGGAGAAGAAAAACCATGACAGCTGCAACCGATCTGAAAAAAAAGCCCCGCATCGGGCTCGCCCTGGGGGGCGGTGGACCGCTGGGGGGAATTTACGAGATCGGTGCCCTGCGAGCGCTGGATGAGGCGCTCGACGGCCTCGATTTCAATGACATTAATGTCTATGTCGGGGTGAATGGCGGCTCGTTTGTCGCGGCTAACCTCGCCAATCAGATGACCACGGCGCAACTGTGCCGGATTTTCGTGCGAAACGAAGCCGAGGTGCATCCGTTTCACCCGGAAGTCTTCTATCGACCGGCCTTCCGGGAAATTGGCCGGCGCCTGTTGTCGGTGCCCGGGCTGGTGTCCACGGCGGTGCAGCGGTTCATCAACAACCCCTACGACCAGAGCCTGCTTGAGGCCCTGACCATCCTGGCGCAGGCGGCGCCGGCCGGTCTGTTCGACAACGAAGGCCTGCACGAGTACCTGAAGCGGGCCTTCACCATGCTGGGCCGGACCAACGATTTCCGGCAGCTAAAGCGCAGTCTCTACATCGTGGCCGCTGACGTTGAAAGCACCGAAGCGGTCTGCTTCGGTGCACCCGGCTTCGACCATGTGCCCATTTCCCGGGCCATCCAGGCCAGCACCGCCTCGCCGGGACTGTATGTGCCGGTGGAGATCGATGGCCGGTATTACGTGGATGGCACCCTGCGCAAGGGCCTGCACGCCTCGGTGGCCTTTGAGGACGGCGCCGATCTGGTGTTTGCGGTGAATCCGCAGGTGCCGATCGATGCCAGTGCCGCGGTGCGGGCCGGCACCATGAAGCCGGGGGAGCTGACCCGCTCGGGCATGCCTAACCTGCTGTCCCAGACCTTCCGAACCATGGTTTATTCCCGCATGCAGTCGGGCATCGCCCAATACGCCCGGGATTACCCGGACAAGGACATCCTGCTGTTTGAGCCGACCCGGGACGACGCCAAGCTGTTCTTCTCCAACGTCTTCAGTTTCCAGTCCCGGCGCATGGTGTGCGAACACGCCTACCAGATGACCCGGCGGGATCTGCTGAACCGTGCCGATGCCCTGGAGCCGAAACTGGCCCGTTACGGCATCACCCTGCGCCGCGACCGTCTCGAGGACGAGCAGCGCACCATCAGCACCAGTCTGTACGGGGAAATGCTGCCGTTGTACGTGGCCAAGGGCCGGCAGAAAAAAGCGGAGAAAGGCAAGCTGGCCGCAGGCCTGGAGAACGTGTCCCAGCTGTTCAGCAGCGCTCAGTAGGGCCGGCGCGCAAGAGCGCGGGGCGGGCACAAAAAAGGGGACGCTTGGCGTCCCCTTTTGCGTTCCCGTTACAGGATATAACGGCTCAGGTCCTCGTCTTCCGACAGGTCCCCGAGTTTCTCGTCGACGTAGGCCGCGGTCACCTCGAAGCCATCGGTCACCTTGTCGCCGGCGTCAAAGGACAGGCCTTCCAGCAGCCGTTCGAGCACCGTGTGCAGGCGGCGGGCCCCGATGTTTTCGGTGCTTTCGTTGACCTTCCAGGCCACTTCCGCAATCCGGGCGATGGCGTCTTCAGCGAAGGTCAATTGCACGCCTTCGGTCGCCATCAGGGCCTCGTACTGCTGGACCAGGGACGCATCCGGTTCGGTCAGGATGCGCTTGAAGTCCTCGGGCGTCAGCGCCTGCAGTTCCACCCGGATTGGCAGGCGGCCCTGCAGCTCCGGAATCAGGTCCGACGGCTTGGACAGATGGAAGGCGCCGGACGCCACGAACAGGATGTGGTCGGTGCGGATGGAGCCGTACTTGGTGCTCACCGTGCTGCCTTCGATCAGCGGCAGCAGGTCCCGCTGTACGCCTTCCCGGGACACGTCCGAGGAGGTGTTTTCCGACCGCTTGGCGACCTTGTCGATCTCGTCGATAAAGACGATGCCGTTCTGTTCCACGGCCTGAATCGCCTTCTGCTTGATCTCTTCCTCGTTGACCAGCTTGGCCGCCTCTTCTTCCTGAACCCGCTTGAGCGCATCCACGACCTTCATCTTGCGGGTCTTGCGCTTCTCCGAGGACAGGTTGGAGAACATGCTTTGCAGCTGATTGGTCATCTCCTCCATGCCCGGAGGGGCCATGATCTCCACGCCGGCACCGCTGCTGCTCAGGTCAATTTCAATGTCCTTGTCGTCCAGCTCGCCCTCGCGCAGCTTCTTTCGAAACAGCTGGCGGGTGGAGGAGTTTTCCCGCGGCTGACTGTCTTCGTTGAAATCCCGGGCCGGCGGCAGCAGGGCATCCAGAATGCGCTCCTCGGCGGCATCCAGGGCCCGATGCTCGTGACGCTTCATCTCCTGCTCGCGCAGCATCTTGATGGCCATGTCGGCCAGATCCCGGATGATCGACTCCACGTCCCGGCCCACGTAGCCCACCTCGGTGAACTTGGTCGCTTCCACTTTCAGGAAGGGCGCGTCTGCCAGCTTGGCCAGCCGGCGCGCGATTTCGGTCTTGCCGACGCCGGTGGGGCCGATCATCAGAATGTTCTTCGGCGTGATCTCGTCGCGCAGGCTGCTATCCAGCTGCATCCGGCGCCAGCGGTTACGCAGGGCGATCGCCACCGCCCGTTTGGCTTCTTCCTGGCCCACGATGTGTTTGTTCAGCTCGTGGACAATCTCACGGGGTGTCATTGCAGACATGGTCGCTCCGGATCAGTCGTTGGTGGACAGCACTTCGAGGGTGCGATTGTGGTTGGTGTAAATGCAGATGTCGGCCGCGATATCCAGGCCCTTCTCGACGATTTCGTGGGCCGACAGCTCGGTGTTCTCCAGCAGTGCCCGGGCCGAGGCCTGGGCAAAGGGGCCACCGGAGCCGATGGCAATCAGTCCCTGCTCTGGTTCAATGACATCGCCGTTACCAGTGATGATCAGCGATGCGGTCTTGTCGGCTACCGCCAGCAGGGCCTCAAGGCGGCGTAGGGCACGATCCGTTCGCCAGTCCTTCGCCAGCTCGACCGCGGCTCGGGTCAGGTTGCCCTGGTGCTTTTCCAGTTGGGCCTCAAACCGCTCGAACAGGGTAAAGGCATCGGCGGTGCCGCCGGCAAACCCGGCCACAACCTTGCCATTGTAGAGACGACGAACCTTGCGGGCATTGCCCTTCATTACCGTATTGCCCAGGGAAACCTGGCCGTCACCGCCCATGGCGACTTCGTCATCGCGCCGGACCGAAAGTATCGTAGTCATTGGGGCTCCAATTGCCTGTTTGAAATCGGTATTGGGCAGTTATGGAGGCGTGGCGAAAGAATTCAAGTGGAGGGGCGCTCTGCACCGTGGCCGGTGTCAGCCTTCTTTCGGGATTTTCCGGATCAGGGGCTGGATGTTGATTGACACCAGTTTGTCGATGGCCGAATTCATCTGGCTGCGGGAGCTGAACGGCCCGACATTAACCCGGTACCAGGTGCTGCCGCTGTCCAGGTCGATGCGCTGGACGCTCGCACGCAGGCCCTGGAAAGCAATCTGGGCACGCTGACGCTCAGCGTCGTCTTTCTTGCGGAAGGAGCCGGATTGCACGAGGTAGTTGAAGTCCTGCTTGGCGGGGCCAGGGGTGTACTCCTCGACCTTGGGCGGCACCACTTCCGATTCCGGCAGCATCTCGTAGAAGCGGAAACCCGGCTTCTTGTCTTCCTGTTTGGCGGTGGTTGCCGGCTTCGGCTCGGTCTTGGCCGCTGGCGGTTGCGCCGGTCGGCTGGGCTCGGACGGTGGCAGGGAGTTGAGGTAGACAATGAACCCGACGAACCCGCCGACGGCCGCCAGCGACAGAATCCACTTCAGCGACAGGCCGCCCTGCTGGGCGCGGGCCGGAGCGGCAGAGCGGGCGCGCGTTTTGGACGTGCCAGGGGCGCGCGCCGGCTTCTTTTTCGGGGTCGCAGACGCAGAGGCCGAACGGTTCTTGCGGGCGTAGTCTCGGGACATGGTCGTCGTTTACATCTCTTCCGGTGCGCTGACACCCAGCAGGTCCAGCCCGTTGGCGATCACCTGGCGAATCGCCAGGTAGAGGCTGACCCGGGCATCGCGCACATTGGCGTCTTCGATCAACACCTTGTGGGCGTTGTAATAGGTGTGGAACTGACCGGCCAGATCCCGCAGGTAGTGGGTCAGGTGGTGCGGTTCCCGTTGCGCGGCGGAGTTGGCAATCAACTCGGGGTACTTGGCCAGCTGGTTGGCCAGCTCCTTTTCCTCGTCCAGGGTCAGCAGCGACAGGTCACCCTTGCATTCGTTGCGACCGCGCTCGATACCCTCGTCGGCCAGCTTGCGCAGGACGCTGCAGATGCGCGCATGGGCATATTGAATGTAATAGACCGGGTTTTCATTGGTCTGGGAGCGGGCCAGGTCGATATCGAAGGTCAACTGCGAGTCCACGCGCCGCGCCGCCAGGAAAAACCGGGTGGCATCCCGACCGACTTCGTCGATCAGGTCCCGGACGGTGACGTAGCTGCCGGCCCGCTTGGAGATTTTCACTTCCTGGCCAGAGCGGGTCACCATCACCATCTGGTGCAGGACGTAGTCCGGCCAGCCCTGGGGAATGTCCGATTTCAGGGCCTGTAGGCCGGCCCGGACCCGGGTCACGGTGGAGTGGTGATCCGCGCCCTGTTCGTTGATGACCGTGGTGAACCCGCGCTGCCATTTGTCCAGGTGGTAAGCCACATCGGGCAGGAAATAGGTGTAGCCGCCGTCCTTCTTGCGCATCACCCGGTCCTTGTCGTCGCCAAATTCCGTGGTCTTCAGCCACAGGGCGCCGTCCTGCTCGTAGGTGTAGCCGTTTTCCTGCAGGCGTTTAACGGTGGCCTCGACCTTGCCCTGCTCGTACAGGGACGACTCCAGGAAGTACACGTCGAAGTGTACGCCGAAGGCCTTCAGGTCCAGGTCCTGTTCCCGACGGAGGTAGGCGACCGCAAATTCGCGGATGGCGTCCTGATCGTTCGGATCGGCCTTCGCCGTCACTTCCCGATCGTCGGCAGTCACCGTCTCGCCCGCCAGGTAGGCGTTGGCGACATCGATGATGTAGTCGCCCCGGTAACCGTCCGCGGGCCAGCTGTCGTCTTCGGGAGTCAGACCCTTGACCCGGGACTGCACCGACAGCGCCAGGTTGTTGATCTGGGCGCCCGCGTCGTTGTAATAGAATTCCCGGGTCACGTCGTAGCCGTTGGCTTCCAGCAGCCGGCACAGGCAGTCGCCAATGGCGGCGCCGCGACCGTGCCCCACGTGCAGCGGACCGGTCGGGTTGGCGGAGACGAACTCCACCTGGACCCGTTCGCCCTTGCCGTGGTCGTTGCGTCCGAAACGGTCGGCCTGGCTCAGAATGGTTTCCACCACTTCGAAAGCGCTGGCGGTGCTCATGAAAAAGTTGATGAAGCCGGGGCCGGCGATTTCCACTTTTTCCACCGCAGCGCTGGCTGGCAGCTTCTCGACCAGCGCTTCCGCCAGCTTGCGCGGCGGGCAACCGGCAGCCTTGGACGCGACCAGGGCAATGTTGCAGGCGTAGTCCCCGTGGGACTTGTCCTTGGTGTTGCCCACTTGCGGCGAGAAGGTCTGGTCGGCCGGCAGGGTGCCTTCAGACTGAAGTGCGGCCAGTGCGGACTGGAGCAGATCGGAAACGGTCTCTTTCATGCTGTCAGATGACTCGGTTTGCTGGAAAATTGGAAATCGGGCAGGGCGCCCGTTGGCAATAGAAGGGCGCTATTATCGCGGAAACTGGCGCTGCAAGCAAAAGGCTCAGGTCGCGATCTAGCCGGTTTCCTGCGGGTCGACGTCAATCATCCATTTCACGTTGCCGGGCAATCGCTGTTGGTCCAGGTGCGTGCAGATGCCTTTGAGTACATGGTTCAGCCGTTTCCGGTTGTCGCTGTTCAGGACCAGTTGGGCGCGGTAACGGTCGGCCCGTCGGGCAATCAGCGCGGGCAATGGTCCCCAGACCTCAACACCCGTGGTCTGGGCCATGGGTTTGATCTGATCCAGCAGTTGCAGGGCCTTCTCCATGGTGTCCGCTTCGGCCCGGAATATGGCCATGGCCCGGAAGGGCGGAAACTGGCCGCTTTCCCGCTCGGCCAGCAGTTGGTCGGCGATGTCCAGGTAGCGGCCCTCGCACAGGGTCTTCAGCAGTGGGTGGTCGCTGTGGCAGGTCTGGACCAGCACCTGCCCGGCGTGGGCGCCGCGGCCCGCCCGGCCACTGACCTGCAGCAGGGTCTGGATCAGTTGTTCCGGGGCGCGGAAATCGACGCTGAACAGGCCGCCATCGGCATTCACCACCACCACCAGGGTCACGCCGGGGAAATCGTGGCCTTTGGCCAGCATTTGCGTTCCAACCAGGACGCAGGGCTCGCCGGTATTGACCCGCTCCAAGATGGCCTGGATGCTGCCCTTGCGCTGGGTGGAGTCCCGGTCGACCCGGACCACCGGCGTGTCGGGGAAGTGCGCCGACAGGACATCCTCGGTCCGCTCGGTGCCCTGGCCGACCGGTTTGAACGCGTCGCTCTCGCACTTGGGACATTGCTCGGTGGCAGCGGTCTGGTAATCGCAGTGGTGGCAGCGCATGGCGCGATCCCGGCGATGGTAGGTCAGGCGCGTGTCGCAGCGCGGGCAGTCCACCATGTGGCCGCAGTCAAAGCACATCATGACCGGGGCAAAGCCACGTCGGTTGACGAACACCAGCGCCTGCTGGCCGCGTTCCAGGGTTTTTCGTATGGCCCCGAGTGCCGGCTGGGACAGGCCACCGTCCAGGGGGCGACTGCGGATGTCCAGCAGGCTGATTTCGGGCGGGCGTGCCTGGCCGGCTCGTTGTTCCAGACGCGTCAGCTGGTATTTCTGCTGTTGCGCATTGTAGTAGGACTCCAGGGAAGGCGTCGCCGAGCCCAGTAGGATCGGGCAGTCGTTCAGGTGTGCCCGGTAGACGGCGACATCCCGACCGGAATAGCGGAAACCCTCGCCCTGCTTGTAGGAGCTGTCGTGTTCTTCGTCAACAATGATGGCCCTGAGCCGGGTGAAGGGCAGGAGCACGGCGGAGCGCGTGCCGATCAGGATCACCGGCTCGCCATTGCGAACCTTGAGCCAGGTCGACAGCCGTTCGCCATCGTTGAGGGCCGAGTGCCAGACCACAATGCGAGTGCCGAAGTAGCGCTGGAACCGGGCCACCGTCTGGGGGGTCAAGTTGATCTCAGGCACCAGGACCAGGGCCTGTTCGTCCCGGCCAAGGTGCTGTTTGAGGTAATGAAGGTAAATCTCGGTTTTGCCGCTGCCTGTGATGCCATAGAGCAGCGACGCCCCGAACCCCTCCGCCGGCCGTGCCAGTTGCTCCGCGGCACGGGTCTGGGCTTCTGACAGGGTGGGTGACTGTTGGTCGTAGTCCGGGTGCGGGGCGATTGCGGGCTGCGCCGGGGTCGTGTTGGCTTGCACCAGGTTTTTCTCCAGCAAGGCTTTCACTTGCTGGCGGGTGAAGCCGGCCTGAATGATTTCCTGATCTGAGGCGCTCTTGCCTATGCCGGACAGCCACTCCAATAAGGCTCTCTGCCTGGGGGCGCCGGCTGGCACCTCGGCCGGGTCGCCGATCGCGCGCCATTGGGTGACCTGCTTTTGTTCGGCCGGTCGGCCTTTGCGCAGGGCTACCGGCAAGGCGGTGAACAGGCACTCGCCCAGCGGGTGCTGATAGTAGTCACTGGCCCAGCTCAACAGGCGGAAGGTTTCGCTGGGCAGGGCCGGCCAGGACTCGAGCGCGGAGAGGATTGGCTTGACCGTGATGCCCGGCGGCGGTGTTACGCCGGTCTCCACCACCAGGCCGGTGGCTTGCTGGCGGCCAAAGGGAACGCGAACCCGTTGGCCGGGTACAAGGGGGGTGCCGTCCGGGATGCGGTAATCAAACAGGCGCCGCAATGGCCGGTTAAGGGCGATTCGTGCTGTGGAGGACACCGGCGGCTCCAGGTGAGTTTGTGAGTCTCGGTAAATGCGGATCTTGGCGCGTCGCCACTGGGCCTGATCATTGGCCCTGCATGTGATGAGCGACTCTGGCAATGCTTGCCTGGCGACCGTTTTGCAAGTAATATTCGCGGTCTGATTTCGGCAGGGCATGATTGTGCCCCGTCTTCACATTCGATTCAAACATGCGGTGCCTGGCGCCTGGGCAAACTCAGCCCCGTGACCGGGTGGCGGCATGACCTAACGAGGTTCGCCATGAAAGAAGGTATCCACCCCAAGTACGAAGACGTCACCGCTACCTGTTCCTGCGGTAACGTGATCAAGACTCGCTCCACCATCGGGCACGACCTGCAGCTGGACGTTTGTTCCCAGTGCCACCCGTTCTACACCGGCAAGCAGAAGGTCATGGATACCGGTGGTCGTATCGATCGCTTCCAGAAGCGTTTCGGTGGCCGGATTGGCGGCAAGAAGGGCTGATCGCTCCGAAATCGCCGAAGAAAGCGCCTGCGGGCGCTTTTTTTGTGGGTGGGGTACTGAGTGTAGCTAAAAGCGTCATACGCATTTAGCACTATTGACTGATCATAAAGTGGGCGGCGGAGGCTTGTTGTTTAAGGGGGTTCGGGCCATAATGTCGCGCCCCGCTGAGCTCTGCTTTGCGGTTCATTACCTTTAAACGTGACAAACGGAACAGTGGCAATGTCTCAAGATCTGAAAGCAGCAGCCCTTGAATATCACGCCAAGCCGCGGCCTGGTAAGCTGAGTGTCGAAATCACCAAGCCCACCCAGACCTCCCGCGATCTCTCCCTGGCGTATAGCCCTGGGGTTGCCGAACCGGTCCGCGAGATCGCAAAGGACCCGGAGAACGCATACAAGTACACCGCCAAGGGCAACCTGGTGGCTGTCATCTCTGACGGTTCTGCGATTCTTGGTCTGGGTAACCTGGGTCCGCTGGCAAGCAAGCCGGTAATGGAAGGCAAGGGCGTACTGTTCAAGCGCTTCGCTGGCATCGATGTCTTCGACATCGAGGTCAACTCCGAAAGCCCGCAGGCGTTTATTGAAACGGTTGAGCGTATTGCCGATACCTTCGGTGGTATCAACCTCGAAGACATCAAGGCCCCCGAGTGCTTTGAGGTCGAGCGTGCGCTGATCGAGAAGTGCAACGTGCCGATCTTCCACGACGATCAGCACGGTACCGCCATCGTGACTGCAGCCGGCATGATCAATGCCCTTGAGCTGCAGGGCAAAAAAATTGAAGAAGCAAAAGTGGTGTGCCTGGGTGCCGGTGCTGCCGCTATTGCCTGCATGAAGCTGCTGATCAGCTGCGGTATTCGCTCTGAGAACATCTTCATGCTCGACCGCAAGGGTGTGATCCACTCTGGTCGTGATGATCTGAACCAGTACAAGGCCATGTTCGCCAACGACACCGATAAGCGCACCCTGGATGATGCGATTGACGGTGCCGACGTGTTCCTGGGGCTGTCCGGTCCGGACCTCCTGACCGCTGATCAGCTCAAGGCCATGGCGCCAAACCCCATTGTTTTTGCCTGCTCCAACCCGGATCCGGAAATCAGCCCGGAAGTTGCGCTGGCGGCCCGTGACGATCTGATCATGGCGACCGGCCGCTCCGACTATCCGAACCAGGTAAACAATGTTCTGGGCTTCCCGTTCATTTTCCGTGGTGCGCTTGATGTGCGTGCAACCGCCATCAACGAAGAGATGAAGGTTGCTGCGGTTAACGCCATCCGTGAGCTGGCCAAAGAGCCGGTGCCTCAGGAAATCTGTGAAGCCTACGGTGTGGACAGCTTTGAATTCGGCAAGGAGTACATTATTCCGAAGCCGATGGATGTCCGTCTGCTGGAAGTTGTGCCCGCGGCAGTGGCCCAGGCCGCCGTGGACTCCGGTGTTGCCCGCAACCCGTATCCGGCGCACTACCCGCTGAAATCCATGGACGACATCATCTAAGGTTCGTTCGGGACGAAAAAAAAACCGGCGGTGATCCCGCCGGTTTTTTTATGCCTGCCCAACGGCGGCGGTCAGAAGATCTGCTGGGAGAAGTCGTCGCCGTTGCCGGTACGCTGCTCTTCCTCCTCCGCCGTCAGCGGGGCAGGAGCTTCCTCTTCCTTGAACACCTCAAAAATCCCATCCTCGCCCGGCCGGGCTCGACGACCGGTTTCCGGATTGATCCGGATGTTCACGATGCCGTTGGGGCGGGGCATGGTCGCCGGTGGTGTTCCGTCCAGCGCCACCCGCATGTAGTCGATCCAGATCGGCAGTGCCGTGCTGGCACCAAACTCCCGTCGGCCCAATGGCGCGGGCTGGTCAAAGCCGACCCAGGTCGTGGTCGCGATGTCGTGGTTGAAGCCGGCGAACCAGGTGTCCTTCTGTTCGTTGGTGGTTCCGGTCTTGCCGGCCAGGTCGTTGCGCCCCAGAGCCTGGGCCCGTCGTCCAGTGCCCATGCGGATCACGTCTCGCATCATGGAATGCAGAATGTAGACTGAGCGCTCATCAGCCAGGCGGCGCATGACTCTCGGTTTGGGTTGCGGGTTGTCCTCGGTCCGGGTCTCCTCGCGTTCGGTGTCGGTTTCGGCGGTCAACTGGTCACAGTCCTGTTCGCACAGGATGGTTTCCGGCGCCTGGTACACGGTTTCCCCATTGATGTCCTGAATGCGCTCGATCAGGTAGGGCTGGACGTCGTAACCGCCATTGGCGATGACGGCGAGTCCGCGGGCCAGCTGCATGGGCGTCAGTTGCCCGCTGCCGAGCGAGAGCGAGAGGTCGTCGGGCATGTTTGCCACCGGGATTCTCAGCTGTTTCAGGTAATCCAGGGTGGTCTGGATGCCAACGTCTCGCAGCAGGCGAATCGAGACGATGTTGCGGGACCGGTACAGGGCCTCGCGCAGGCGGGTAGGGCCGTAGAACTGTCCCGAGGAGTTCTGGGGCCTCCAGGCGGTTTCCAGCTCCGAATCGTCAAACACAATCGGGGCATCGTTATAAATAGTGGCCGGCGTCAGCCCGTTCTCCAGAGCGGTCAGGTAGAGGAACGGCTTAAAGGTGGAGCCGGGCTGGCGTTTGGCCTGGATGGCGCGATTGTATTTGCTTTGGCGGAAGCTGTAGCCGCCGGCCAGCGCTTCGATCGCACCGGTGCGCGAGTCCAGGGAAATCAGTGCGCCCTCGGCCCGAGGTACCTGCGCCAGTGACACCGTCGGCAGCGGCTTTGCGTCCTCGCTGGCAGTGCTCGAGTCATCGAGTCGCACGTAAACGACGTCACCCACCGAGAGCACGTCCGACGCTTTCTCCGGTTCCGGTCCCTGCAGGTCCTCGGTCTTGTAGCGGCGGGCCCAGGTCATGGTGTCGAACGGCATGCGCGCCGGCCCCACCTTGCGGACATGGACATCGGTCACGCCGGCTTCGTCGTCAACCTTGGTAACCAGCGCCGGCAGCAGGGCGGCTACCGTGGGGTAGTTCAGGATCAGCTCTTCGGGCGGCTGTTCGGCCAGGGTGTCGGCGTCAATCTGTCCAATCGGACCCCGGAAGCCGTGGCGACGGTCGTATGCTTCGAGGCCGTTGCGCAGGGCAGTGGTGGCGGTCTGCTGTTTCTTGCTTTCCACGGTCAGAGTGACCGTATAGCCATCGGTGTAGGCGTTATCGCCGAAACGCCGGACGATTTCCGAGCGCGCCATTTCGGCCACGTAATCGGCATCCACCTCGACGTCGGTGGCGTTGTAGTTGGCCGTAAGCGGGGCAGCCACGGCCAGGTCGTGAGCATCGCCGGTGATGAAGTCCAGGTCACGCATGCGGCCGAGGATCCAGTTGCGGCGGATCTTGGCCCGTTCCGGGTTGGCGAGCGGGTTGAATGCGGAGGGGGCCTTGGGCAGGCCTGCGAGCATGGCCATCTGGGCCAGTGAGAGCTCGGCAACGGGTTTGTTGTAGTAAACCTGCGATGCCGCGGCAATGCCGTAGGCGCGATTGCCCAGGTAAATCTTGTTCAGGTAGAGCTCGAGGATGCGGTTCTTGTCCAGTTCACGCTCAATCTGAAGTGCCAGAAGTATCTCGTTGAACTTCCGGATAAAGGTCCTTTCACGTGACAGAAAGTAATTTTTTGCAACCTGCATGGTGATGGTACTGCCCCCGGACTGGATGGATCCGGTGGAGACCAGTTCGATGGCAGCCCGCGTCAGGCCTTTGATGTCGACCCCGAAGTGCTCGTAAAAGCGGGCGTCTTCAGCCGCCAGGAAGGCTTGTAACTGAATTGTTGGGATCTGTTCGATTGTGATCGGTGCCCTTCTCTTTTCACCGAATTCTGCTATTAATTTGCTGTCCTGGCTGTAGACCCGAAGTGGGGTCTGAAGCTGGATGTCGAGCAGTTGCTCTACCGGTGGCAGGCCAGGGCGAAGGTAAAGATAGAAACCTGAGGTGACGATAATCGCGACACTCAGTCCGGTGAGAAACAACCATGCAAGAAGGCGAGATGTGCGCAACAAATGAGACATTTTTTTCTGACAACTGTTGGATATAGGTCTATCATTTGAGAAATTGCTTTAGGAAGGATGAGTCGCTTCGCCGCTGCAACGCTTCTCAACTGAAGAAGAAATGGCATTGTAGACGGAAAAAAGAAGAAATTCTCTTAAATAAAAAACACATAAGTAACTTAACCGGGTGCATCTAACCAGGTAAAGGGTGAGCGCGTGTTCGGATTGTTCGGAAAGAAATCCAGTGCCGTACTGGGGGTGGACGTCAGTTCCAGTTCGGTCAAGCTGCTGGAGCTGTCAAAGCAGGGCGACCGCTACAAGGTCGAGAGCTACGCGGTGGAGCCATTGCCGGCGAACGCCGTTGTGGAAAAAAACATCACGGATGTTGAGGCAGTGGGTGAGGTGTTGAAGCGCGTCGCCTCCAAGTCTCGTACCGGCGTCAAGCAGGTTGCCGTGGCCGTTTCCGGCTCTGCGGTCATCACCAAGGTCATCCAGATGGACGGTGGCCTGAACGAATTCGAAATGGAAGATCAGATCGCCCTCGAGGCGGATCAGTACATTCCATACCCGCTGGACGAGGTTGCCATCGACTTCGAGGTCCAGGGGGCCTCTGAAAGCAATCCGGATCAGGTCGACGTACTGCTTGCCGCCTGTCGCAAGGAAAACGTTGATATCCGCGAGGATGCCCTCGAAATCGCCTCCCTGACCGCAAAAATCATCGACGTCGAAGCCTACTCTCTGGAGCGGGCCTACTCGCTGATCGAGCCCCAGCTCGATACCCAGGGCGAAGAACTGGTCGTCGCCATCGTGGACGTGGGCGCAACCATGACCACCTTGAGCGTGCTCGCCGATGGCAAGACCGTCTACACCCGGGAACAGATCTTCGGCGGCAAGCAGCTGACCGAGGAAATCCAGCGTCGTTATGGCTTGTCGCTGGAGGAAGCCGGCCTGGCGAAAAAGCAGGGTGGCCTGCCCGACGACTACGAATCGGAAGTCCTGATGCCATTCCGGGAAGCCGTGGTCCAGCAGGTGGCTCGTGCGCTGCAGTTCTTCTTTGGCGCCAGCCAGTACAACGCCGTCGACTATGTGGTTCTGGCAGGTGGTACTGCCTCGATACAGGGGCTGACCGAGATGGTCGAGGAGAAAACAGGGACGCCAACCCTGGTCGCCAACCCGTTCGCGGACATGGCGGTGGGATCGCGGGTAAACGCGTCTGCCCTGAGTAACGATGCCCCCTCACTGATGATTGCCTGCGGCCTGGCGATGAGGAGCTTCGACTGATGGCAAAGATTAACCTCAGACCCTGGCGCGAAGAGCTCAGGGCGGAAAAACAGAAGCAATTCGTGGTCATGCTGCTGGGCGCCGCCATCATTGCCGGCGGCCTTGTTTTCCTGTGGAAATCAGACATGGACAGCCGCATCGCCTACCAGCAGTCCAGAAATGCGTACATTGAAACCGCGACCAAGAAGCTGGACGAGCAGATCAAGGAAATCGAAAGCCTGAAGCGGAAACGCGATGAACTGCTTGCCCGTATGCAGGTGATTCAGGATCTGCAAGGCAAGCGCCCGGTCATCGTCCGGGTGTTCGACGAGCTGGTGCGGACCCTGCCGGATGGACTGTTCTACACCGATCTGCAAAAGCGGGGCGATCAGGTCAACATTGTCGGAATGGCAGAATCAAACAGCCGGATATCCAACCTGATGCGTCAGTTCGAGGAGTCTGCCTGGTTTGCCAACCCCAACCTTTCCAATGTGTCGGCCGCGGATAACCGCCGGGCGGGGTACAGCCAGTTTAACTTGTCGGTGCAGCAGAAGACGCCCGAGCCCGAAGGGGAGGATAAGTAATGAGCCTCGCGGACTCTCTCAAAAGCCTTAACGAATTTGATATCAACGACCTGGATGTCAATAACGCGGGAATCTGGCCGGCGCCGGTCAAGGCGATCGTGGTGTTGATCATTTTTGGCCTGATCGTTGGTGGCGGCTACTGGTTTTTCGTCAAGGACCAGTATGTCCAGCTGGAGCGGGTTGAAAAGACCGAGCAGGACCTGCGGAAAAAGTACGAGGAAAAGGCCTACAAGGTGGCCAACCTCGCGGTGTTCAAAGCCCAGATGGCGGAAATGGAAGAAACCTTTGGCGCCCTGGTCCGGCAACTCCCGAGTGAGACCGAGGTGCCCGGGCTGCTGGAAGACATCACCAACACCGCGCTCGGCAGCGGCTTGGCGTTGCAGGAAGTGAAGCTGCAGCCGGAACAGCGCCGTGATTTCTACGCTGAGCTGCCCATCAATATCCGGGTTTCAGGCTCCTATCATGAGCTGGCCACCTTCGTGAGCAGCGTCGCTAGCCTTCCACGGATCGTGACCTTGCACGATCTGACCATCAAACCAACAGGCGGAGATGGAGAACAGCTTGACATGCAGGTTGTTGCCCGTACTTACCGCTACCGGGCTGGAGAATGAGCATGGCAGCTAAGCATGCAGGAAAAGCCTGGTTGGGTGTGTGTCTGGTTTCCTTACTCACCGCATGCTCCCAAGGCAATGGGTTCTCTGACATCGATAAATTCATGGCCGACACGCGCGCCAAGCCGCGGGGTTTCGTGGAGCCGCTCCCGGAATTCAAGGCCTACGAGGCCTTCAGCTACTCTGCCGCCGATCGGCGGGCACCGTTCGAGCCGCCGATTGATGTCCAGTTGACCATGGTTGACGAGCAGCCAGTCAGTGATGTCGAGCCCAATCTCGATCGGCCCAAAGAAGTGCTTGAAAACTTTGACCTCAAGCAACTGGACATGGTCGGAACGCTGAAAGGGGCCACCGGTAATCTGTTTGCCCTGGTTCAAGACGGTGTTGGAGGCATCCACCGAGTCCGGACTGGTAATTACATGGGGCAGAATTATGGCCGTGTCGTCGGCGTCAACGAGACACGAATAGAACTGATTGAAATCGTTCCGAATGGCCGGGGTGGTTGGGTTGAGCGACCACGTTCCCTGACTCTGGAAGAGGAAGAAGGCTAAGGAGCGGCAGGATGAATAATGAAAGAAACATGCACGAACAAAAAAGTTTGGGGTCGAGGCTAGCGATGTTTAAAAAGCTCAATGTATACGTCGGCGTGATTGCTTTTGGGTTGTTGTCTGGCCTGGCCAATGCGGTCACGCTGGAAGACGTGTCATTTTCATCGCTGCCGGGAGATCGCCTGGAGGTGAAGCTTGCCTTCGACGGTCAGCCGCCAGAGCCCACGGGCTACACCATCGAGCGCCCCGCCCGGATCGCCGTTGATCTTCGGGATACGTCCAGTGCCCTCGACAGTCGCAGCATTCCCCTGGGGTCGGGCAACGCCCAGAGTATGACGGTGGTTGAAACCAAGGACCGGACCCGACTGATCTTCAATCTGGTGGAACTGGTTCCATATAACTCGGTTCGTAGAGGCAACGCCTTGGTGATGACCATTGGTGGCGACGGTGCATCGCAACCGACGGTTGCGTCCTCAGGTTCAGGTTCCGAGTCCCGCGGTATGCGGGCATCCCAGCCCGGCGCGCTCGCCGGTGTCGATTTCCGTCGGGGCAAAGACGGGGAAGGCCGGGTTGTGGTCGATCTGGGCAGCGAAAGCACGCCCGTCGATCTGTCTGAGCTGGGAGGCAAGATCCGGCTGACCATGTCCGGCATCACGGTACCGGAAAACCTCCGCCGTCGTCTCGACGTCACCGACTTCGCAACGCCGGTCAATCGAATTGATACCTTCGTACAGGACGGCAACGCCGTGGTCGAAATTCGTCCGGAAGGCAATTACGACTACATCGCTTACCAGTCTGGCAGCGAGTTCACGGTGAGCGTGGAAAAGCTCACCGAAGAAGAAGCCGAAGCCCGGCGTGAAGAGAAGTTCCCGTACACCGGTGAGAAGCTGTCCCTGAACTTCCAGGACATTGAGGTGCGTTCGGTACTTCAGCTGATTGCAGACTTTACCGGTCTGAACCTGGTTGCCAGTGATACTGTTGGCGGCAGCATTACGCTGCGCCTGCAAAATGTGCCTTGGGACCAGGCGCTGGACCTGATCCTGAAGACCAAAGGTCTCGACAAGCGGCAGATCGGCAATGTTCTGTTGGTGGCGCCAGCGGACGAAATCGCCGCCCGGGAAAAGCTCGAGCTTGAGACCACCAAGCAAATCGCCGAACTGGCGCCGGTTCGACTGGATATCATCCAGGTCAACTACGCCAAGGCTGCTGACGTTGTGGCTCTGATCGAAGCCGACAAGGAGCTGATTTCCGATCGTGGTTTCGTGTCCTCCGACGTCCGGACCAACACCATCAGCGTGCGGGAGACGGCCGAGAAGCTTGAAGAAATTCGTCGTCTGGTGTCCACGTGGGATGTGCCCGTGCGTCAGGTATCCATTGAAGCCCGGATTGTTCGTGCCCAGACCAACGTGGCGGAAAATCTGGGTATTCGCTGGGGCGGTGCCGCCTACAACGTGAGCGGCGACAACGTGTTCTCCGTTGGTGGCTCTCAGGGCGCGGTCGAAGAAGCCCGCCAGGCGGCTGGTGGCACCAACAATACCATCACATTCCCGGGCGCGCTTGCGGTGGATCTGGGTGTGACGGGTGAGGGCGCTTCGTCCTTCGCGATTGGCTGGGGCAGCGATGACTTCCTTGTGGATCTGGAGCTGTCGGCCCTGGAAAGCGATGGTCAGGCCGAGGTGGTCTCTCAGCCGCGGGTCGTCACCGCTGATCGTCAGACTGCGTCGATCAAGTCGGGTGAGGAAATTCCTTATCAGGAAGCCTCGTCCAGCGGTGCCACGTCTGTTTCCTTCAAGGAGGCCGTGCTGTCACTGGAAGTGACGCCGCAGATCACCCCGGATGACAAGATCATCATGGATCTGGTGGTGAACCAGGACTCCCGTGGCGAAGTAACCGCGGGCATCCCCTCCATCAATACCAACGAGGTCACTACTCAGGTACTGGTGGGTAACGGTGAAACGGTCGTTCTGGGCGGGATTTTCCAGTCTGAGGTGGCGACACAAACCACCAAGACGCCGTTCCTGGGCGACATTCCCTACCTGGGGCGTCTGTTCAAGCGTACCGAACACATCGACGAGCGCAGTGAATTGTTGATCTTCATCACGCCGAAAATTGTGAAAAGCGATCTGATTCGGTAACGGGACTGAAAATGAAAAAAGCCGCCGCTAACACCGGCGGCTTTTTTGTGCCTTCGGCAATCAGGGTTTTGGCCCGGAAACTTATGGAATCCCGGGGCCTGTGATATTCTCACCCGCCTGAACACTATCGAGCGGAAGTTATGTCTTTGCCCAAACGCGTTGTCCTGGTGGGTCCTATGGGGGCTGGAAAAAGTACAATTGGCCGCATGCTCGCCAAGGAGCTGGGCTACCAGTTTCTGGATTCCGACCGGATCATCGAGGAGCGCTGTGGCGCCAATATTCCGTGGATATTCGACGTGGAGGGTGAGGACGGTTTTCGCCAGCGCGAGACCGCCATGCTTGACGAACTATCGCTTAAGCACAATACGGTGCTGGCCACGGGCGGCGGCGCAATCATGCGTCCGGAGAATCACCGGCTGCTGAAGCAGGACGCGCTCGTGGTCTACCTGAAAACGTCCATTGACCAGCAGGTCGAGCGCACCCGCAAGGATCGCAACCGGCCGCTGTTGCAGAACGACGATCCGGAGGCGGTATTGCGCAAGCTGTTCGCCATTCGCGATCCCCTTTACACCCAGTTGGCGGACATCATCATGCACACGGATCGCAAGAGTCCGCGCCTGGTGGTTCGGCAACTGGTCAATCGGATGAATCCGAAAACGCCTCGACACAAGCGGCAAATCAGGAAGGAAGGGCGAAATCATGTCTGAGATTCTTCATGAGCTCACGGTGCAGCTGGGGGAGCGTAGCTACCCCATCGTGATCGGCCAGGGACTGCTGGGTGAGTTCGATCTCAGCCCCTATGTCCAGGGCTCTCAGGTAATGATTGTCACCAACGACACCGTGGCGCCGCTGTACCTGGATCAGGCCAGGGCCTGTTTTCCGGGCAAAACGGTGGATGCCGTGGTGCTGCCCGACGGTGAACGGTACAAGGATTGGCAAACCCTGAACCGGATTTTCGACGGGTTGCTGGAACGCCGCCACAGTCGCAAGACCACGTTGGTGGCGCTGGGCGGCGGGGTCGTCGGTGATATGGCCGGGTTTGCCGCAGCCTGTTATCAGCGGGGTGTGCCGTTTATCCAGATTCCGACGACCTTGCTGTCCCAGGTGGATTCCTCGGTTGGCGGCAAGACCGGCATCAATCACCCCCTTGGCAAGAACATGATCGGTGCGTTCCATCAGCCCCAGGCCGTGCTGATCGATACCGATAGCCTGAACTCATTGCCGCCGCGGGAAGTGTCTGCCGGCCTGGCGGAAGTCATCAAGTACGGACTCATTCGCGATACCAAGTTTCTGGCCTGGCTCGAGCAGGCGATGGGCCGCCTCATCAACCTCGAGGCCGACGCCCTGGCGGAAGCGATTTTTCGCTCCTGTGCCTGTAAGGCCGACGTGGTGGCCCAGGACGAGCGTGAGGGCGGGCTGCGCGCCATCCTGAATCTCGGGCATACCTTCGGCCATGCCATCGAAACGTTCGCCGGTTATGGCAACTGGCTCCATGGCGAAGCCGTAGGCACCGGCATGATCATGGCGGCGGATCTGTCGGCCCGAGAGGGCATGATCAGTCGGGAGGATTACGACCAGGCGGTCGCTCTGATCAAGCGGGCGGGGTTGCCGGAATTGCCGCCGGCCGAGATGACCCCAGAGGATTTCATGACCCTGATGTCGGTGGACAAGAAGAATGTAGATGGTCGGTTACGACTGGTGCTGCTTAACGGCATTGGTCACGCGTTCGTCACCGGTGACGCCGGTGCCGAGAATCTTGCCGCCACGCTGGCAGGCTTCTGTCGCGCCAGCTAGGCCGGCGACAGGCGAGGCTGTAATTAAAGACAGGTACGGGAAGTGACGGAAGAAAGCTTGAACAGTCTGGATGGCGGTGGGTTGTTCCCCCGATTGCAGCAGCGATACGGGTTTCGGGCCAATCCCCTGGAGATGGATGCTCCCTTCTTTCCGGATGCGATGCGCCATCATGCCCTGGAGACGCTTCGTCATTTGAGTGGCTTTGGCGACATGGCCTTGCTGCTGACCGGAGCGCCCGGCTCCGGAAAAACCCGCCTGCTGGCCGAGCTGGTGCGCAGCGAGTCGGCGCGGCTGGACTTTCATTCCTTGCCGATAGCCGCGCTGGCCAGCGCCAAGGCACTGGCCGGAGCCCTGAAAACCATTGCGCCCTCGGCGTTTCGAGCGGACTTGGGCGCCCGGGAGGCTGTGTACGGCTTTTTTCGCTGGTCCGAGGCCCGGGCGCGCAAGGGCCAGCGCATGGTGCTCGTGCTCGATGACGCGGACCGCGCACCGACCGAAATCCTGAAACTCCTTCTCGACGCTTTTCTCGGAGCTGAGCGTGGCGTGGCGGCAGTGCCGGTCATGACCGGCGGAGATGATCTGGTTGAACGCTTGGGCCTGGACCCGGTGTCGGCCAGTGTGCACCAGATTCACCTGCGGCCCCTGACTCGTGAGGAAGTGGTTGCATACCTGGAACCGCGCGTCCATTCAGCCGGTGGCAAAGCCGCCGAGTTGTTGACCCCGAGTCAAGTGGGCAAGATCCATGCGATGAGCCAAGGCAGTTTCGGGCGCCTGAAACGGGTCACCCCGGGTATTTGGCTGGATATGGTGGCCTCGGCCCCCGGTACCGGGACTCGGCGCATACCGGCGGTGCGCAAACTGGTTTGGCCGTCGCTGGCGTTGGTCATTCTGGCCGGATCCTGGTGGTTCGTGTCCAAGCAATACGACGATTCCATGGCCGAGTCCGGCGGCCGGGAGGAGTCGCCCGAGCGCATTCGCAAGAGCATTACCATCGGGCCGGACTCGCCGGACGCTGGTGAGGCCGCTGTGACTCCGGAGCCCAGCCAGGCCTTGGCCATGAACGACCCCGCGGTCGACACTCGTCCTGAGCCTGAGCCTGAGCCTGAGCCTGAGCCTGAGCCTGAGCCTGAGCCTGAGCCTGAGCCTGAGCCTGAGCCTGAGCCTGAGCCTGAGCCTGAGCCTGAGCCTGAGCCTGAGCCTGAGCCTGAGCCTGAGCCTGAGCCTGAGCCTGAGCCTGAGCCTGAGCCCGAGCCCGAGCCCGAGCCCGAGCCCGAGCCCGAGCCTGAGCCCGAGCCCGAGACCGAGCCCGAGACCGAGCCCGAGACCGAGCCCGAGACCGAGACCGAGACCGAGACCGAGCTCGAGCCTGAATCCGAACCGGAGGCCTTCACCCCTCAGGATCCTTCCCGTTACGTCGCACTGGATCGATTCCGCCAGCGCGAAGGCTGGACCATCCAGCTGGTGGCCGGCAACCTGGAGCAGACCGCGCTGAATGTGCTGCAGGGCTATCCGCAACTGACCGACGCGGTCTATACCAAAGGCGAGCGCGGCGGTGACCCCTGGTTTATGGTATTCTCTGGTCAGTACCCAACCAAAGCTGCTGCCCGGCAGGGTGCTGGTCGCCTGCCGGAACCACTGCGGAAGAACTCACCCTGGGTCCGTGAGATCAAGGACTTATAGGGTTTTTCGTCAGAACTTCAGCCCTGATTTTGCACCGGTGAGGACTGGGAAATCCAGTTCCTGTTCCCCAGAATAGTGCCACTCTGATTTGAGTACGTATTTCTACGTGTGTAAAATGACCAGCCCCCATTTTCAGTGTCTGCGGGTAAGTGCTCGGCTGAAAGCCGTTTAACCCGTTGATTGAAAAGCATTTCTACGCGAGAGAACGCTTATGATGACAGGTTTGTATCATCCCGAGGAATTCAGGGACAACTGCGGTTTCGGTCTGATTGCCCACATGAAGGGCGAGACCAGCCACAAGTTGTTGCAAACTGCCATCGAGTCGCTGACCTGCATGACCCACCGCGGTGGTATCGCTGCAGACGGAAAGACCGGCGATGGTTGTGGCCTCCTGATCCAGAGTCCGGATGGCTTTCTGAAGAAGGCCGCCGAGGCGGCGTTTGGCAAGGCGCCGGGCGACCTGTTCGCCGTGGGTCAGGTGTTCCTGAACCCGGATGAGGCCAAAGCGGCGGCCGGCCGGGCCGCCATTGAGAAGCGCCTGACCGAGCAGGGGCTGGAAATCATGGGCTGGCGCGAAGTGCCGGTCGATGACAGCTGCCTCGGCCCCATGGCCCTCGACTGCCTGCCGCGCATCGAGCAGGTCTTCGTCGTGCCCAATGGCAAGGCGGAGAAGGAATTCGCCATCAGCCTGTTCGTTGGCCGACGCCACGCCGAGCGCGACATGGTCGATGACTCCGAGTTCTACATCTGCAGCCTCTCGCACCGGACACTGGCCTACAAAGGCCTGATGATGCCGGCGGACCTGGCCAACTTCTACAAGGATCTGGGTGACCCGGACCTGGAAACCGCCATCTGCGTGTTCCACCAGCGTTTCTCGACCAACACCATGCCGCGCTGGCCGCTCGCCCAGCCGTTCCGCTATCTGGCGCACAATGGCGAGATCAACACCGTCGACGGCAACCGCAACTGGGCCATCGCCCGTGCCGCCAAGTTCAGCTCTCCGGACCTGCCGGATCTGCAGACCCTGCAGCCGCTGGTCAACCTGACCGGTTCCGACTCATCCAGCATGGACAACATGCTGGAAGTCCTGCTCGCAGGTGGCGTCGATCTGTTCCGGGCCGTGCGCATGATGATTCCGCCCGCGTGGCAGAACGTCGACAGCATGGACTCCGAGCTGCGTGCCTTCTACGAGTACAACTCCATGCACATGGAGCCCTGGGACGGTCCGGCCGGTCTGGTCCTGTCGGATGGCCGCTATGCTGTCTGTATGCTGGACCGCAACGGCCTGCGCCCGGCCCGCTGGGTTATCACCAAGGACGACTTCATCACCCTGGCCTCCGAGATCGGTACCTACGACTACCAGCCGGACGACGTGGTGGCCAAGGGCCGGGTAGGGCCCGGTCAGATGCTGGCGATCGACACCGAATCCGGTGAAGTCCTGCACACCAAGGACATCGACCAGCGTCTGAAGTCGGCGCAGCCGTACAAGCGCTGGTTGCGCGAAAACGCCCTGCGGGTCGAAACCACCCTCAATCAGGACACTCCGGACTTCAAGCTGATGGACGCCGACGAGCTGTTGGTGCACCAGAAGATGTTCATGGTGTCCTTTGAAGAGCGGGACCAGGTACTGCGTCCGCTGGCCGAAAACGGCCAGGAGGCAGTAGGCTCCATGGGCGACGATACGCCCATGGCCGTGCTCTCCAGCAAGGTTCGCCACGTGGCGGATTACTTCCGCCAGAAGTTTGCTCAGGTCACCAACCCGGCGATCGATCCCCTGCGCGAATCCATCGTGATGTCGCTGGAGACCTGTCTGGGCGCCGAGCGTAACGTTTTCGAGGAAAGCGCCGAGCACGCCGACCGGATCATCCTGACCACGCCAGTGCTGTCACCCGCCAAGTTCCTGAAGATCACCAACAACGATCGCCCCGGATTTGAGGTGGCGCGGATTTCCATGAGCTACCGCCCCGAGCAGGGACTGGAGCAGGCGATCCGTCAGGTCTGCGACGAAGCGGAGCAGGCCGTTCGTGACGGCAAGGTCATCCTGGTGCTGACCGACAAGGACCTGAAAGAGGGTGAGCTGCCGGTGAGCGCTATGATGGCGACCGGCGCCGTCCACCATCACCTGGTGGCCATGGGCCTGCGGTGTGACTCCAACCTGCTGGTCGAGACCGGCTGGGCCCGGGATCCGCACCATTTCGCGGTGCTGTTCGGCTTTGGCGCCACCGCGGTGTACCCTTACCTGGCCTACCAGGTGCTGAACGATCTGATCCGCACCGGCGAGCTGATGATGGATCCGATCGAGGCCAAGAACAATTATCGCAAGGGCATCAACAAGGGCTTGCTGAAGATCCTGTCCAAGATGGGCATCTCCACCATGACCTCCTATCGTGGCGCCCAGCTGTTCGAAGCCATTGGCCTGGCCGACGACGTCGTCGACCTGTGCTTCAAGGGTGTGCCGAGCCGAATCCAGGGCGCGAGCTTCTACGACTTCCAGCAGGACCAGGAGCAGCTGGCCGCCGTTGCCTGGAAGCCGCGCAAGCCGATTTCCCAGGGCGGCCTGCTCAAGTACGTGCACGGCCAGGAATACCACGCCTTCAACCCGGACGTGGTGGGCAAGCTGCAGGAAGCGGTCATCAGCGGCGACTACGGCCATTACCAGGAATACGCCGGGCTGGTGAACGAGCGTCCGGTGTCCACCCTGCGTGACCTGCTCGGGTTCCGGGCCGACCTGAAACCGATCGATCTGTCCGAGGTCGAGCCGGCCGAGAACATCTATCCGCGCTTCGATTCCGCGGCCATGTCCCTCGGTGCCCTGTCGCCGGAGGCGCACGAAGCCCTGGCGGTGGCCATGAACACCCTGGGCGGTCGCTCCAACTCCGGTGAGGGCGGGGAAGACCCGGCCCGCTATGGCACTGAGAAGCGTTCCAAGATCAAGCAGGT
Source organism: Marinobacter qingdaonensis (assembly GCF_034555935.1). Lineage (NCBI taxonomy): Bacteria > Pseudomonadati > Pseudomonadota > Gammaproteobacteria > Pseudomonadales > Marinobacteraceae > Marinobacter > Marinobacter qingdaonensis. Next base: position 57,858 of record NZ_JAYDCJ010000005.1, on the reverse strand, counting down.
GGCGTCGGGCCGTTTCGGTGTCACCGCCGAGTACCTGCGCAGTGCCGATGTCATGCAGATCAAGGTGGCCCAGGGCGCCAAGCCCGGTGAGGGCGGCCAGCTGCCCGGCGGCAAGGTCAACGACCTGATCGCCCGCCTGCGGTACTCGGTGCCGGGCGTCACCCTGATTTCGCCACCGCCGCACCACGACATCTATTCCATCGAGGATCTGGCCCAGCTGATCTTCGACCTGAAACAGGTCAACCCGCAGGCACTGGTGTCGGTGAAGCTGGTGTCCGAGCCGGGCGTCGGTACCATCGCGGCCGGTGTGGCCAAGGCCTACGCTGATCTGATTACCGTATCCGGCTACGATGGCGGCACCGCGGCCAGCCCGCTGACCTCGATCCGCTATGCCGGTTCGCCGTGGGAGCTGGGCCTGACCGAAACCCAGCAGGCCTTGCGCGCCAACGATCTGCGCGGCAAGATTCGCCTGCAGACAGACGGTGGCATCAAGACCGGCCTGGACGTGGTCAAGGGCGCCATCTTGGGTGCCGAGAGCTTCGGCTTCGGTACCACGCCGATGGTGGCGCTAGGCTGCAAGTACCTGCGCATCTGTCACCTGAACAACTGCGCCACCGGTGTCGCCACCCAGAACGACCACCTGCGTGAAGAACACTTCAAGGGCACGGTCGAGATGGCCATGAACTTCTTCCGCTTCGTGGCGGAGGAAACCCGGGAGTGGATGGCCAAGCTCGGAGTGCGGAGTCTGGAAGAACTGGTGGGTCGGGTCGACCTGCTGGAGCGCCTGCCGGGTGACACCGAGCGCCAGAAAAAGTTGGATCTCTCCCGTCTGCTGTCGAACGATCACATTCCGGCCGACAAGCCGCAGACCTGTCAGGTCGAGCGGAACCATCCGTTCGACAAGGGCACCCTGGCCGAGCAGATGGTCCAGGACATTGCGACCTCGATCGAGAACAAGTCGGGTGGCGCCTGGTCGTACCGGGTCACCAACTGTGATCGCTCGATCGGTGCGCGGCTGTCCGGGGAAATCGCCGCCAAGCACGGCAACCAGGGCATGGTCGATGCGCCCATCACCCTGGATCTGACCGGCACCGCGGGGCAGAGCTTCGGGGTCTGGAACGTCGGTGGCCTCAACCTGATTCTGGAAGGCGATGCCAACGATTACGTGGGCAAGGGCATGACCGGCGGCAAGCTGGTGGTCAAGCCGCCCTGTGGCAGCAGCTTCAAAACCCAGGAAACCTCCATTGTCGGTAACACCTGCCTGTACGGCGCCACCGGTGGCAAGCTGTTTGCCGCGGGTACCGCCGGCGAGCGTTTCGCCGTGCGTAACTCCGGCGCCCACGCCGTCGTTGAGGGCGCGGGCGACCACTGCTGCGAATACATGACCGGCGGTCTGGTCACGGTGCTGGGCGCCACCGGCCACAACTTTGGCGCCGGCATGACCGGCGGTTTCGCCTACGTTCTGGACCAGAACAACACGTTTGTGGACAAGTACAACCATGAGCTCGTGGAAATCCAGCGGATTTCCAGCGAGGACATGGAGTCCTACCGCAATCACCTGCGCGGTGTGATCCGGGAGCACATCTCGGAAACCGGCAGCGCCTGGGCAGAACACATTCTTGAGAATTTCGACGACTACATCGGCCGCTTCTGGCTGGTTAAACCCAAGGCTGCCAACCTGCGCAGTCTGCTGGCCAGCACCCGGGCACGTCCGGAGTAACTCCGCCGGGAAAGAACAGGGTTATGGGGTGCCCGAGGGCACCCCAGTCGAAATTGAGCTGATGAGAGCACCATGATGAAAGAACGACTGAGTAACGACTTCCAGTTTGTCGAAGTAGGACGGATCGACCCGAAGAAGGTACCGGCCAAGAAAAGAAAGCAGGAATTTGGCGAAATCTACCACCCGTTCACCGCCGATAATGCCGCCAACCAGGCGCACCGGTGCCTGGCTTGTGGTAACCCCTACTGCGAATGGAAGTGCCCGGTGCACAACTACATTCCGAATTGGCTCAAGCTGGTGTCCGAGGGCAATATCATGCGCGCGGTGGAGTTGTGCCATCACACCAACTCCCTGCCGGAAGTCTGTGGTCGGGTCTGTCCCCAGGATCGTCTGTGTGAGGGCGCCTGTACCCTGAACGACGGCTACGGCGCAGTCACCATCGGCTCGGTGGAAAAGTACATCACCGACACCGCGTTTGCCCTGGGCTGGAAGCCGGACATGTCCGCGGTGAAGTGGACCGACCGCAAGGTGGCGGTGATCGGCGCCGGCCCGGCGGGACTGGGCTGTGCCGACGTGCTGGTTCGTAACGGCGTCAAGCCGGTGGTCTTCGATATTTACCCCGAGATTGGTGGCCTGCTGACCTTCGGTATTCCCGAGTTCAAGCTGGAGAAATCGGTCATGACCCGCCGCCGCAAGGTGTTCGAGGAAATGGGCGTCGAATTCCGTTTGTCCACCGAAGTGGGCAAGGACGTCATGCTCCAGGACATCATCGACGAGTACGACGCGGTGTTCATGGGCATGGGCACCTACACCTACATGAAGGGTGGCTTCCCGGGTGAAAACCTGCCCGGCGTCTACGACGCCCTGCCGTTCCTGGTGTCGAACGTGAACCGTCGCCTCGGCTTCGAGACCGACGCGTCCGAGTTCATCGACATGAAAGGCAAGCGCGTCGTGGTCCTGGGCGGTGGTGACACCGCCATGGACTGCAACCGCACCTCCATTCGCCAGCAGGCCGAGAGCGTCACCTGTGCCTATCGTCGGGACGAGGCCAACATGCCGGGTTCCCGTCGGGAAGTGGCCAACGCCAAGGAAGAGGGCGTGAAGTTCCTGTTCAACCGCCAGCCCATTGCCATCATCGGTGAAGACCAGGTTGAAGGCGTCAAGGTCGTCTCGACCCAGTTGGGTGAGCCGGACGAAAACGGTCGCCGTCGGCCCGAAGTGGTGCCCGGCAGTGAGGAAGTGATTCCTGCCGACGCAGTTCTGGTGGCCTTCGGTTTCCGTCCGAGCCCGGCGGACTGGTTCGATGAACTGAAGGTCAACACCGACGACTCCGGTCGGGTGACGGCCCCGGAAGAAGCGGAATTCGCCTTCCAGACCAGCAACCCCAAGATTTTCGCCGGCGGCGACATGGTCCGTGGTTCGGACCTGGTCGTAACCGCTATCTGGGAAGGCCGTCAGGCCGCGGAAGGTATCCTGGACTACCTGGATATCTGAGTGCCGGCCTGAACCCGGTCAGCAGGGGCGGCTTATCTAGGGGTAAGCCGCCCTTTTTTATTGCGGCGAACGGGGTATCATTGCTAACCGATCGACCGGACCATTTACCGACTGAGACTGCTGGATTGTTATGACCGAGCTGAAGAATGATCGCTTCCTGCGCGCCCTGATGCGCCAACCTGTGGACCGTACCCCGGTATGGATGATGCGCCAGGCCGGTCGGTACCTGCCGGAATACCGCGCCACCCGGGCTCAGGCTGGCGACTTTCTCAGTCTGTGCAAGAACACCCCGCTGGCGTGTGAAGTCACCCTGCAGCCCCTCGAGCGTTTCCCGCTGGACGCGGCCATCCTGTTCTCCGACATCCTGACCATCCCCGATGCCCTGGGGCTGGGGCTGTACTTTGAAACCGGAGAGGGCCCGAAATTCAAGCACACCATCCGCTCCGAGGCCGACGTGGCGGCATTGCCAACCTTGAACGCCGAGGTTGACCTGGATTACGTGATGAACGCGGTCTCCACCATTCGCAGTGCCCTGGGTGGCCGGGTGCCGCTGATCGGGTTCTCCGGCAGCCCCTGGACCCTGGCGACCTACATGATCGAGGGCAGCTCGTCCAAGGACTTCCGGGAAGCCAAGAAGCTGATGTACGGCCAGCCTGAGGTCATGCACCGGCTGCTGGACCACCTGGCCGACTCGGTCATCGACTACCTGAACGGTCAGATCAAGGCCGGGGCCCAGGTGGTGCAGATCTTCGATACCTGGGGCGGCGTGCTGAGCAGCTGGGCCTACGAAGAGTTCTCCCTGCGCTACATGAAGAAAATCGTTGATGGCCTGATCCGCGAGCGCGAAGGACGGCACATCCCGGTGATTCTGTTCACCAAGAACGGTGGTCAGTGGCTGGAGTCCATCGCCGACACCGGCGCCGACGCCGTTGGCCTGGACTGGACCACGGACATCGGCAGCGCGCGCGCCCGCGTAGGCGACCGCGTCACCCTCCAGGGCAACATGGACCCGTCCATGCTGTACGCATCGCCCGCTCGAATCCGCGAAGAAGTCGCCGACATCCTGCGCCGCTTCGGCACTGGCTCCGGCCACGTGTTCAACCTTGGCCATGGAATTACTCCGGATGTGGATCCCGAACACGCCAAGGCGTTCATTGAGGCGGTTGTCGAGTTGAGTCCTGAGTACCATCGCTAAGCATTGAGGCCCCGGCCTTTGAGCTGGGGTGTTAAAGCCGCTGTGGCGTTGGTTCCAAAAAACGCTACGAGCACCCCTTCGGGGTCCAGTCAGCAATCACAGATTGCTGTCGTTCGGCTGTCGCAGGAAGCTTCGCTTCCTGAGCGCTCGGCCTCACCCATGTGCGCTTGTTTCCGGCCATCCTTGGCCTCCAACATTTTTGGAACCGACGCCTCAACGGCTTCTTCGAGCTATCAGTTATTTCCATCTTTAAATGCCCCAGAATAGTTGGATGGGGCCTCCCGACGGGTCTATAGTCAGGTGAAACCAGACCGACTGGAGGAACCTCCTTTGGCCACCCAAGCTACCGAAAAACGCCGATTCCACCGTATCGAGTTCGATGCTCCGTGCGAACTTCATTGTCTCGACAGCGTCTGGCCGACTGAGGTGTTGGATATTTGCCTGCAAGGGGTGCTGGTTCAGCGACCCGAAGGGTGGGACGTTCCATTGCGACAGCCATGCGAGGTGACGATTCACCTGAATGACAATGAAGCGGCGATAGTCATGGCCGTGGAGTTACGGCATGTCGAAGAGCGCCGTCTGGGCTTCAAGTGCCAGTACATCGATCTGGACAGTGCCGCCCATCTAAAACGTCTGGTTGAGCTCAATCTGGGCGACCAAGCGCTGCTTGAACGCGAGTTTGCCCATCTGATTGATTAAAGATTTTTGGTTTTTGGCAGGCTGGGTCCGGACAAGGCAGGCAGGGTCGGTTACCTGTCACCCAAAAATGTTGGAGGCCAAGGATGGCCGGAAACAAGCGCACATGGGTGGGGCCGAGCGCTCAGGAAGCGAAGCTTCCTGCGACAGCCGAACGACAGCAATCTGTGATTGCTGACTGGACCCCGAAGGGGTGCTCGTAGCGGTTTTGGGATAACAGGTAACCGACCCTGCCGTTAACGCCTGAAGTAGGAGTTAAAGCTCTTCCAGAGCAGATAAGGCATCGCTGAGCTTAGTTACCGAAATCACCTTCATGCCCTCAATGTCCTTGCGAGGCGCATTGGCTTTCGGAACCAGCGCGCGAGTAAAGCCGTGCTTGGCGGCCTCGTAGATCCGTTCCTGGCCACTCGGTACCGGTCGTATCTCACCGGACAAGCCCACCTCGCCAAAGATCACCAGGTCCTGGGGCAGGGCGCGGTCTCGAAAGGAGGAGACGATGGCGGCCAGCAGCGCCAGGTCGGCGCTGGTTTCGGCGACTTTCACGCCTCCCACCACGTTCACGAACACATCCTGATCGGACACGTGCATGCCGCCGTGACGGTGCAGTACGGCCAGCAGCATGGCCAGGCGGTTCTGGTCCAGGCCGACGGCGACGCGCCGGGGATAGCCGCCCTGGGCCATGTCGACCAGGGCCTGGATCTCCACCAGCATTGGTCGGGTGCCTTCCCAGACTACCATCACGACGCTGCCGGGGGCGGCTTCCTCGCCCCGGTTGAGGAAGATGGCGCTGGGGTTTTTCACTTCCTTGAGGCCTTGCTCGAGCATGGCGAACACGCCGAGCTCGTTCACCGCGCCGAAGCGGTTCTTGATGCCCCGCAGGGTGCGGTAACGGCTGTCGCTGGAGCCCTCGAGCAGGATCGAGCAATCGATCATGTGTTCGAGCACTTTCGGTCCGGCCAGGCTGCCGTCCTTGGTGACATGGCCGACCAGGAACAGGATGGTGCCGGTCTGTTTGGCGAAGCGGGTCAGGTAGGCCGCGCTTTCGCGCACCTGTGACACCGAGCCCGGAGCGGATTCGATGTCGGCCACGTGCATGACCTGTATACTGTCGACCACCAGGATGCGCGGTTGCTCGGCCTCGGCGACCTGGAGCACCCGCTCGACACTGGTTTCTGACAGCATCTTCAGATCCCTCGTGGGCAGCCCCAGGCGTTTGGCACGCATGGCCACCTGTTGCAGGGATTCCTCGCCGGTCACGTACAGCGCCGGAACACTGGCGGCCAGATGACACACCGCCTGCAGCAGCAGGGTGCTCTTGCCGGCCCCCGGATGCCCGCCCATGAGCACGGCCGAGCCCTCCACCAGACCGCCCCCCAGCACCCGGTCAAATTCCTGCATGCCGGAGCTGATCCGCGGGCGTTCGGCCAGGCTGACGTCATCCAGACTCCGAATTTCCGACAGGCTGCCGGCGAAGCCCTCGAAGCGGGCACCCCGGGCGCCTTTGCCGTTGCCGCTGACGCCCCGGACCTCGCTGACGGTGTTCCAGGACTGGCAGGCGGTGCACTGGCCCTGCCACTTGGAGAAGTCTGCACCGCATTCGGTGCAGACAAAGGCGGTCTTGGGTTTCGCCATCAGGCCAGCTTCTTGTACTTCATGCGCTGGGGCACCATGGCGGAATCCCCTTTGCGCTGCTTGTGGTCCTCGTCGTATTCGCTGAAGTTGCCCTCGAAGTAGACCACCTCACCGTCGTCCTCGAACGCCAGGATGTGAGTGGCCACCCGGTCCAGGAACCAGCGGTCGTGCGAGATCACCAGGGCGGCGCCCGGGAAGTTCAGCAGCGCCTCTTCCAGAGCCCGCAGGGTTTCCACGTCCAGGTCGTTGGTCGGTTCGTCCAGCAGCAGCACGTTGCCGCCCTGCTTCAGCAGCTTGGCCAGGTGCAAGCGGTTGCGCTCACCGCCGGACAGGTCGCCGACGCGTTTTTGCTGGTCGCTGCCCTTGAAGTTGAAGCGACCAACGTAGGCCCGCGACGGGATTTCGTAGTTGCCGACCTTGATGATGTCATTGCCGTCGGACAGCTCTTCCCACACGGTCTTGTCGCCGTCCAGATCGCGCATCTGATCGACGTACGCCAGTTCCACGGTTTCGCCCACCACGATGTCGCCGGCATCGGGCTTGTCGTAACCGGCAATCATCTTGAACAGGGTGGACTTACCGGCGCCGTTACCGCCGATGATGCCGACGATGGCCCCGGGCGGTACCCGCAAGGACACGTCTTCGTACAGCAGGCGGTCATCGAACGACTTGCTGATGCCGTCGATCTCGATCACCTTGTCGCCCAGGCGCGGGCCGGGCGGGATGTAGAGTTCGTTGGTCTCGTTGCGCTTCTGGAATTCCTGGGAGCTCATTTCCTCGAAGCGGGCCAGACGGGCTTTGCTCTTGGACTGGCGGCCCTTGGCGTTGCTGCGCACCCATTCCAGCTCGTGCTTGACGGCCTTCTGGTGGGCTGCCTCCTGCTTGGCTTCCATCTCCAGGCGTTTTTCCTTGTTCTCCAGCCACTGGCTGTAGTTGCCTTCGAACGGGATGCCGTGGCCCCGGTCCAGCTCCAGGATCCAGCCGGCCACGTTGTCCAGGAAGTAACGGTCGTGGGTGATGGCGACCACGGTACCGGTGTAGTCGTGCAGGAAGCGCTCCAGCCAAGCTACGGATTCGGCATCCAGGTGGTTGGTGGGCTCGTCCAGCAGCAGCATGTCTGGGCTGGACAGCAGCAGGCGGCACAGGGCAACCCGGCGGCGCTCACCACCGGACAGGTTCTTGACCGGCTGGTCCCAGGCCGGCAGACGCAGGGCGTCGGCGGCGACTTCCATCTTGCGCTCGATGTCGTGACCGTCGGTGGCCTGGATGTAGGCTTCCAGCTCGCCCTGTTTCTTGGCCAGGGCGTCGAAATCGGCATCCGGCTCGGCGTAGGCGGCGTACACCTGGTCCAGCTCCGCCAGGGCGTCGTGCACGCCGGAGACGGCTTCGTCGACAATCTCCTTCACGGTTTTGGCGTCGTCCAGCTCCGGCTCCTGGGGCAGGTAGCCCACGTTGATGCCGGGTTGGGGCCGGGCCTCGCCGATGTAATCCTGATCCACGCCCGCCATAATGCGCAGCAGGGTTGATTTACCCGAGCCGTTCAAGCCGAGCACGCCGATCTTGGCGCCGGGGAAGAAGCTCAGGGAGATGTCTTTGAGGATCTCGCGCTTGGGGGGAACCACTTTGCCCACGCGATTCATCGTGTATACGTACTGGGCCATAGCAGGCTGTATCCTCTGTTGAAATCGGAGGTGAATAAAAGGAATTCGGAGATAAGCCCCGTAAGGTAGCGAAACAGGAAAACTATAGCAATTGAGGGAAATTCGCGGACCGCGGCGTGACGGTTTCTGCGGAGGGCCTGTGGGGCCCATAAAAGATGATTTTTCACCCATTTGTAAGATAGAATAGCGGCCCAATTTTTCAGGGAGCCCGAGGGATTTTTCCAGCTCTCCGGGCCAGCCAAGCACACAGAGGCAGCGCATCCATGTTTAATCGTGAAATGAAAATCGCCGGCTTTGACGACGAACTCTGGAACGCCATGCAGGCGGAAGAGAAGCGTCAGGAAGCTCACATCGAGCTGATTGCATCCGAAAACTACACCAGCCCGCGCGTGATGGAAGCGCAGGGCAGCCAGCTGACCAACAAATACGCCGAGGGCTACCCCGGCAAGCGCTACTACGGCGGTTGTGAGTTTGTGGACATTGCCGAGGATCTCGCGATTGAGCGTGCCAAGCAGCTGTTTGGCGCCGCCTACGCCAACGTCCAGCCGCACTCCGGCTCCCAGGCGAACTCGGCCGTGTTCATGGCCCTGCTCAAGCCGGGCGACACGGTGCTGGGCATGAGCCTGGCCCATGGTGGCCACCTGACCCACGGCGCCAGCGTCAACTTTTCCGGCAAGATCTACAACGCCGTCCAATACGGCCTGAATCCGGACACCGGCCTGATCGATTACGACGAGGTCGAGGCCCTGGCCGTTGAGCACAAGCCGAAGATGATCATTGCCGGCTTCTCCGCCTATTCCCAGGAACTCGATTTTGCGCGCTTCCGCGCCATCGCCGACAAGGTTGGCGCCTACCTGTTCGTGGACATGGCCCACGTCGCCGGCCTGGTTGCCGCCGGTGTTTACCCGGATCCGGTGCCTCACGCCCACGTGGTTGCTACCACCACCCACAAGACCCTGCGCGGTCCGCGCGGCGGCCTGATCCTGGCCTGTGACGACGCCGACCTGCAGAAGAAGCTGAACTCCGCCGTGTTCCCGGGTGGTCAGGGTGGCCCACTGATGCACGTGATCGCCGCCAAGGCCATCTGCTTCAAGGAAGCCATGAGCGACGACTTCAAGACCTACCAGAAGCAGGTGGTGAAGAACGCCGGTGCCATGGCGCAGGTGTTTGTTGAGCGCGGTTATGACGTGGTGTCCGGCGGTACCAAGAACCACCTGTTCCTGGTCAGCCTGATCAAGCAAGACATTACCGGTAAGGATGCGGATGCGGCGCTGGGTCGTGCCCACATCACCGTCAACAAGAACGCTGTTCCGAATGACCCGCGTTCGCCGTTCGTTACCTCCGGTCTGCGCATCGGTACCCCGGCCATCACCACCCGCGGCTTCGGCGAGTCCGAGTGCCGTGACCTGGCGGGCTGGATCTGCGACATCCTCGACAACCTGGACGACGACGCCGTCAACGATCGCGTGCGTGGCCAGGTCGAGGCCCTGTGTGCCCGATTCCCGGTCTACGGCTAAACTTCAGGCAAGACCCGCTGGGGCAGGGTGCGAACGGTCGCGTCCGCCCCGGCCTCCTCTCCGGAGCTTCTGATTATGCATTGTCCCTTCTGTGGTGAAGCAGATACCAAGGTGATTGATTCGCGGCTGGTGGCCGAGGGTGATCAGGTGCGCCGCCGCAGGGAGTGTCTGTCGTGCCACGAACGGTTCACCACCTTTGAATCCGCCGAGCTGGTGATGCCACGGGTGGTGAAGCAGGACGGGATACGACAGCCCTTCGATGAGGACAAGCTGCGCTCGGGCATCATGAAGGCGCTGGAAAAACGTCCGGTCAGCATCGAGCAGATCGACGCGGCGCTGAACCGCATCAAATATCGGCTGCGGGCAACCGGCGAGCGTGAGATCAAATCCATGCAGTTGGGCGAGGAAGTCATGACCGAACTGCGCCAGCTCGACAAGGTGGCGTACGTGCGATTCGCCTCGGTCTACCGCAGCTTCCAGGACATCAACGAGTTCAAGGAAGAGATTGAGCGGCTCTCGGCCAACAACGGCGAAAACGCCGTGGACGTCGCCAAGGCCCTGGCGGACAACCATTCGTCCAAAGGCACGGTATGACCGACGTCCGTGATCGGGCCATGATGGCGCGGGCAATCCAGCTTGCCTGGCGCGGCCGCTATTCGACCCACCCGAACCCGCGGGTCGGCTGTGTCATTGCCCGGGGTGATCAGATCCTTGGGGAAGGCTGGCACGAGCGCGCGGGCGAGGCCCATGCCGAGATCCGGGCCCTGAGCCAGGCGGGTCCGGCGGCCCGTGGCGCCACCGCCTACGTTACCCTGGAGCCGTGCAGTCATTTTGGTCGCACGCCGCCGTGTGCACGGGCTCTGATGGATGCCGGGGTGGCGCACGTGTTTGCCGCCACCAAGGACCCGAACCCGTCGGTGTCGGGGCGCGGCCTGGAAATGCTGCGCGACGCCGGTATCCGGGTTACCGAGGGACTGCTGTCGGACGAAGCCGCCCGGCTGAACCCCGGCTTCATGAAGCGCATGAACACCGGCCGACCCTGGGTCCGGCTGAAAATGGCGGCCAGTCTGGACGGTCGTACGGCAATGGCCTCGGGTGAGAGCCAGTGGATCACCGGCGCCGAGGCGCGCCAGGACGTCCAGCGGCTGCGGGCGATCAGCGACGCCATTCTGACCGGTGTGGGCACGGTGCTGGCGGATGACCCGTCCCTGACGGTTCGGCGGGAAGAGCTGGGCGACATTGGTGACGCCACCGAACCCTCGCGCCAGCCGCTGCGGGTGATTGCCGATCGCGATGCCCGCACGCCGGCGTCGGCCACCATTCTGCGCGGTGGCAATGTCCAGGTGTTCTGTGCCTCGTCCACCCTGGCAACCGCACCGGCCCAGGACCTGGCGGCGCTTGGTGTCAGCATCAACGGCGTCGCCTGGAAGGACAACGGCATTGATGTCGCCGAACTGCTCGATTCCCTGGGCGAGCTGGGAATCAACGAATTGTTGGTAGAGGCCGGGCCAACCCTCGCGGGTACCTTCATCAGCGAGGGCTTGGTGGATGAACTCTGGCTTTACCAGGCACCGGTGTTCCTGGGCAGCACCGGTCGCCCGACTGCCCACTTGCCGCTGGAATCCATGGCGGACAAGGTGCAGTGGACGGTACTTGATCGACGTCAGGTGGGCGAGGACCAGAGGCTGATCCTCGCGCGCCGGTAAACTTCACATTCACGGTGTTCGGCCAGCCGAACCGCCGCAAGGGTGCAAAACCGTATGGCACTGAACAGCATTGAGGAAATCATTGAGGACATCCGTCAGGGCAAGATGGTCATCCTGATGGACGACGAGGATCGCGAGAACGAGGGCGATCTGGTGATGGCTGCCGAGCACTGTACCGCCGAAGCCATCAATTTCATGGCCCGGTTCGGGCGTGGTCTGATTTGCATGCCCATGACCCGGGACCGGTGCCAGCAGCTTGGGCTGCCGCTGATGGTTCAGCAGAACGCGTCCGGTTTTGGCACCAAGTTCACCCTGTCGATTGAAGCCAAAGAGGGTGTGACCACCGGCATTTCCGCCGCCGACCGTGCCCGGACTGTGCAGGCCGCCGTTGCCCGCGACGCCAAGGCATCCGATCTGGTGCAGCCGGGCCACATTTTCCCGTTGATGGCCGACCCGGGCGGCGTGCTCAGTCGTGCCGGTCACACCGAAGCCTCCTGCGACCTGGCGGCCCTGGCTGGTTCCGAGCCGGCAGGGGTGATCTGTGAAATCATGAACGACGATGGTTCCATGGCCCGGCGCGAGGATCTCGAGCGCTTTGCCGAGGAGCACGATCTCAAGATCGGCACCATCGCCGACCTGATTCACTACCGCACCATGAACGAACGCACGATCGAGTGCGTTGAGGAAAACCGGCTCGACACCGAATATGGCGAGTTCTGCTTGCGCACCTACCGGGACAACATCCAGGGCGCCACTCACCTGGCCATGGTCATGGGCGATATCCAGGCCGAGGAGCCGGTGCACGTGCGGGTACACATCACCGACACCCTGCGCGATCTGTTGGGGGCCCGGCGCAAGGACTCCCGCAGCTGGCCGCTGCATCATGCCCTGGAGAAAGTGGCGGCAGAAGGCAAAGGCGTGGTGGTGCTGCTCAACAGCGCCGAAGACAGCTACAACCTGGAAGACCGCATTCACGAGTTCTTCGATGAGGGCCAGGGCTCGGCCGGCAAGGGCAGCTCCGGTGTCTACTTCACCGTCGGGACCGGCTCGCAGATCCTGCGCGACATCGGCGTTGGCAAAATGCGCCTGCTGAGCCCGCCGATCAAATTCTCCGCCATCTCCGGTTTCGATCTGGAAGTGGTGGAATACGTTCCCTACACCCCCGAATGAATAATCCGGTCATGGCGTTACAGGCCTGACCCGTTAAGGAGCCATGCATGGCAGATATCAAAGTAATTGAAGGCGATTTCACCCAGTGCCGCGGTCGTTACGCACTGGTGGTTGGTCGGTTCAACGGTTTCGTGGTCGAGAGTCTGGTGGAAGGTGCGGTGGACACGCTGCGTCGCCACGGCATTTCAGACGACGACATCGAGATCATCCGGGTGCCTGGCGCCTATGAGATGCCACTGGCAGTCAAGCGTGTCGCCGAGACCTCGAGCTACGACGCCATCATCGCCCTGGGGGCGGTCATCCGCGGTGGCACGCCGCATTTCGAGTACGTTGCCGGTGAGGCCTCCAGCGGCTTGGGCGCGGTCAGTCTCGAAACCGACGTGCCGGTCACCTTTGGTGTGCTGACCGTCGATTCCATCGAGCAGGCCATTGAGCGCTCTGGCACCAAGGCCGGCAACAAGGGTGCGGAAGCGGCAATCACTGCCCTGGAAATGGTAAGCCTGTTTAAAAAACTGGGTGAGTGATGAGCGCAACCGAAGACAATACACCCCAATCAGCGCCCTCTGGTCAGCCCAAGGCGGGTGACCGGCGTCGTGCGCGGGCCCTGGCGATGCAGGGGTTGTACCAGCGCCATTTCAGCAAGAGCCCGATTTCTGATATCGAAGCGGAGTTCATGGTCGACAACGACATGAGCAAGGTGGATCTGCTGTACTTCCGCGATCTGCTGCGCGGCGTGCACCGGGAAGAGGCCGATCTGGACAAGCTGCTGGAACCCTTCCTCGACCGTCCGCTGGACGAGGTCGACGCCATCGAACTGGCGATTGTGCGCCTGGGCGCGTATGAGCTGAAGCACCGGTTGGATGTGCCGTACAAGGTGGTCATCAACGAAGGGATCGAAATGGCAAAGCGTTTCGGCGGCACCGAAGGGCACAAGTTCGTCAACAGCATCCTGGACAAGCTGAGCCGTCGACTGCGTCTGGCCGAGACCCGACCGCGTTAGGGTATGGGTGAGTTCGAGCTGATCCGGAAGCACTTCCTGCCGGTGGCCCAGACTGTTCCGGCCGCGGCGCTGGTGCTCGGCCCTGGCGATGATTGCGCCATCCAGAGGGTTCCGGCTCAGCACGAACTGGTGTTCTCCATCGATACCATGGTGGAGGGCGTCCACTTTCCAAACTCCTATCCCGCCGACCGCCTGGCCTGGCGGGCCCTGGCCGCTGCCGCCAGCGACTTGGCCGCCATGGGTGCCGATCCGGTCTGCTTTACCCTGGCCGTGACCCTGCCGGCGGCGGAAGAGCCATGGTTGTCGGCGTTTTCCCGGGGCTTGGCGGCGGCCAGCCAGGCCTTTGGCCTGGCGCTCGCGGGCGGCGACACCACCCGCGGTCCCCTGACGGTGACCTTGCAGGTGCATGGCGTGGTACCGGTGGGCCAGGCGCTTCGCCGCGACGGCGCTCAAGCCGGTGACCTGATCTGCGTCTCCGGAACCCTGGGCGATGCCGGGGCGGCTCTTGATTATCTGGCGACGGACGAGCCGACCCCCGACCAGTCAGCGGTGCTGGCGCGCTACCACCGGCCCCGGCCCCGACTGGCACTGGGGCGATCGTTGATTGGCCGCGCCTCTGCGGCCATCGACGTGTCTGATGGCCTGCTCGCCGATCTGCAACATCTGCTCGATGCCTCGGCCGTGGGCGCCACCGTCGAACCGTCTAAAATTCCCCTGTCTCCGGCACTGCGTCACCTGAAAGGCGAGCAGGCGCTCCGCTATGCTTTGTACACGGGCGATGATTACGAACTCTGCGTTACCCTGGCGCCGGCGAACTGGCAGGCTCTGCCCGATCGGGAGCGCGAGGCACTGACGGTGATTGGCACCGTCGAATCGGCGCGTGGTCTGCGCCTGCAGGGAGACACGGGAGCGGCTGGCGATACCGGTGGCTTTGATCATTTCAGGAGAGATTCATGAGTCAGGACGATCAATTCACCGAGCCGGACCTGCCCCAGGCCCTGCTGCCCCCGGGGTTCCTGAAAAACCCGGTACACTTGCTGGCGTTTGGCTTCGGCAGTGGTGCGATGGCCCGGGCGCCGGGCACATGGGGCAGTCTGGCCGCCATTCCGCTGTGGTACACCTTTTCCTGGCTACCCGGCGTGGCCTATTGGGCAGTGGTCGCGGTGGCCTTCCTGGTGGGTATCTGGCTCTGCGGGCGGACCGCCCACGACCTCAAGGTCCACGACCACGGCGGCATCGTGTGGGATGAGTTCGTCGGCATGTGGATTGTTCTGGGGTTGTTTCCCGGTCACCTGGTGGGCGTGCTGCTGGCGTTTATCCTGTTTCGCCTGTTCGACGTGCTCAAGCCCTGGCCCATCAATTGGCTGGACGATCGGCTGCCCGGCGGGCTCGGAATCATGGTGGATGATGTGGTGGCTGGATTTATGGCAATGCTTGCCATGCTCGCCATTGACCGATGGTTGGTGTCGGTCATTGCGTGACCCTGGCTACCCTGGGAATTGAGCTCCGTTAATGGAGCTGCTGGTCCTCGGGTAGCAATCTGACCACGTGCAAGAACCGGCGAAGGCCGGTTTCGGCACGCTCCCTGGAAGCAAAGGGGCCGCTGTCGAATCCTTCCCGAGTCGTGAAGTACCATTTGCTGCCAACGCAAAAGAACCGGCTACTCCGGAAGGGGATAGGCCCTGCTTCTCCCGACCTGCACTGGGTGTCCATAACCGCTCCTGTGGCCAATGCCTGAGAATCTGCACTGGACGCCATATTAGTGTTGCCGATCTGTTTAAAATTAATCCAATTCGACGCAAATTCAACCTATTTTTATTGCTTACGCGCAGTGAAGCCGTTGGGTTCAGCGCCGTTGTTGTCTTTTCCATGACCGCTGCGGGCAAGCCCGGCTTGCCCTGAGCCGGGGCGCTCGTCAAAATGCAATCAACTCAAGGCTAAGCTCTTCATCTTTCCCCAATAACCGCAAGGAGATTTCATGAATAACGTGCATATGGCGTCGGCTCCCCAAGGGCACGGGCGCAGTCCTCTGCGTTTTGTCCAGACCCTGGTGGTGAGTGTGCTGCTGGTGGTTCTGTCCGGTTGCGCCTCCAGCCTGTCCCGGGTGGAAACCTGGGAAGGCGACCCCGCTTCCGCGGCGGACGCGGCTACCCTGGAAGCGCCCGGAGCGATCCAGGTCGCCCGGGTGAATGGCCGCACCATGAGCAACTTCCTGGTCGACGACCTGGCGCTGGATTACGCCCTGTTGCCGGGCGAGGCGGAGGTGGTGTTCAGCTACAAGACCATCTGGGCGAAATCCGGGGTGGTGGAGAACGATGAGGCCAAAGTGCACGTCTACACCAGCAAGCCGCAGGTCGTCCGTTTCAAGGCCGAGCCCGGCCAGGTGTACCGGTTCCAGTTCGAAAAGCCGACCACCAAGGCCGAGGCCGAGCGCGTGACCGAGAGCTTCCAGGCATCCGTGGTTACCGCCGGGGGCCAGCCGGTGGCCGAGTCGGCCGAGTGGCAGCCCAGCGAGTCCGTCAGCCGCACGCCGATTCCGCAGGCTGACGCGGTTGTGGGTGATCAGGGCAGCGCCCTGGAGACCCTGAAATCGGTCTGGGCCACCGCCTCGGAAGAAGAGAAGAAAGCGTTCCTGCGCTGGGCGTTCGAGTAATCTCGCCGGGCCGGCCGATCAGGCCGGCCCTGTCTCAGGCCCGAAACCGTTGCAGGGCCTTACGGACCACCCCCTCCAGCACGCTGAGCATGTCGCCGGTCAGGGTCTGGTTGGATGAGCCGGAGGCGTCATCGAGCTCGGCCTCCGGGCCCAGGTCCTGGGCGGCCTCCTCTATCGCGCCGAGACTCTCGATGACGTGCCGTTGCAGCGAGTCGCCATCGGCCACCACGTCCGGACAGAGGGTGAAGTTGATGGTGAGTTGGCCCTGGTAGCTGACCGCAACGATGACTAGTCCCAAGCTGTCGAACAGCGGCGCCGTGTTGTACTGCTGGACCAGTCGTGCACCCTGCAGGTACAGCGGCACCTGGGGGCCGGGCACGTTGGTGATAGGCAGGTTGAAGGCTGGCTGATAACGCTGGGCAACCTGCAGCTCCGAATAGAGCCGGGCCGAAAGCGCCAGCATGGTCGAGGGCAGTAACTCGGTCAGCCGGTCGGCGGCAATGGCTTCGCGGTAAGGCTCGGACGCCACGGCGTTCCAGTGGATCCGGCGAATGCGCAGGGCCGGATCCGGCTCATTGGTGGCCAGGTCCAGCAGCATGGCGGACATCTGGTTGCCGGTGGCTCGGCGCAGGCTGTTGGAGCGGACCGAAATCGGTGTCATTGCGACCAGCGAGCGCTCCGTGTCGGCACCCTGTTCCGCGCTGTACCGTCGCAAGGCTTCCGCACAGAGTCCCAGCACCACATCGTTGAGGGTCACATCGCCCAGGGTGGCCTTGATGGCTTTCAGCCGGGACAGATCCACGCTGGTCGAGACAATTTGCCGGTTGGCGGTGATCTGTCGATTGAACGGGCTGTGCGGCGCCGAGAACAGCGGGAACGGCAGGGGCAGCTTGCGCAGCTGCTTCTGCACCAGGCCTCGGGCCGTGGCTTCGGCGGCATTGACGGCCAGGGCGGTGAACTGCAGCGGCGTGCGCAGGATGTTGGCGCCCGCCTGCAGCATGACTCGCTCCTCCGAGGGGCCGGGGCGCGGTTGCCAGGGACGCGGGGCATGAATGGGGCGGGGGTCCGGGCTGTACTCCAGCAGATTGCCAATGATGTCCTCACCGCTGAACGCGTCGATGGCGGCGTGGTGCAGTTTCACGATCAAGGCAAAGCCCTGACTGTCGGGATCTTCATCGTCCAGCCGGAAGCCGTCCACAAAGGTGATGTGCCAGAGGGGCCGGTCCCGCTTGAGCGGTTCCTCCAGTATCTTGGACGCCAGGGTCATCAGGCTGTCCTTGCGGCCCTGTTCGCCCAGATTTACGTAGGCCAGGTGCCGTTCGATGCTGAAGTTCGGGTCATCGATCCAGTAGGGGCGTCCGAGGCGGAGGGGAATCTCCTTCAGGCATTGTCGGAACACCGGCACCACGTGCAGCCGGCTCCGCAGATACGCCACGAAGGCGCTGTAGGCCAGCGGAGATTTCTGTTCCCGGGCATCAAACAGATAGATGCCGCCGATGTGCATGGGCGTCGTTTCCGATTCCAGGTACAGAAACGAAGCGTCCAGTTCGGACAGCTGCCGCATTACTCGCTCCCTTAAGCGTCACAGTTCCCGGATTATAAACGAGGAGTGACCTGGCCCGGTTGACTCATTTGCCAGAGTTTTGCCCGAGCGCCAGCCACATCGCGCGGTTCACGGGGTGTTGCTGAGCCACTGGCCAATGGTCGGGTCGGAGCTCAGGCGGTGCCAGAACCACATCAGCGCCTTGCCCTGGTCGTCAGCATGTCGGGCCATGTGCAGGGTGATCGGCGCCCGGGGCTCGTGCACCTGTTTGGTGACCAGGGTGCCCCGTGCCAGCTGACCGCGGATTCGGGGCAGGGGCAGCCAGCCAACGCCCAGGCCGGATTCCTGGATGGCGATCTTCTGGTCGATGTTGGCGACGGTCAGGGTGCGCTGACGGCGGAAAATGCCGGCGTGCCCCGGTGGCAATGATCGGGAGGTGTCGGCCGCCACCGCGGCCGGGTACTGGGAAATGTCCTCTTCGGTGAGCGGCTCGTCGGCGCTGGCCAGGGGGTGATCCGCGGCCACGGCGAACTCGAAGCCAATCTCGCCAAGCGGATGGGTGGTGAAATTGCCAGCCGGTTTGCTGGATTGGTCGGCGCCGACCACCAGGTCCACCCGGCGATCCTGCAGGGCGTCCCAGGAGCCGGCAAACACCTCCTCCTTGATCTGGACTTCCACCGGTACCCCCAATTCATAGAACGCCTCCACCGCCGGGAACAGGCAGTCCGCCGGTAGCAGGGAGTTAAAGCCGATTCGCAAACGGGTTTCCCAGCCCTGAGCCACCTGTTTGGTGGTGTGCGCCAGGTTTTCCGCCGCTTCCAGCAGGGCCCGTCCCTCCTGCAGCAGGTAACGACCAGCAGGGGTGAGGCTGGCCCGGTGTCCGCTGCGATCGAAAACGGCAACGTTCAGGTCTTCTTCCAGCTTCTGCACCGTATAGCTGATAGCGGAGGGGACCCGGAACAGCTCGTTGGCGGCACCGGCGAAGCTGCCTTTGCGGTCAATGGCGTCCAGGACTTTCAGGGCGTCGATGGTGATGGCTGTATGCATGTTCGAAATATCTGAGGTTGTTGGCCAGAAATGCTTGTTTGAGAGGGTAGCAGGGTCGCCGGTATTCTTCCTCTAATCTTCACTGGTGCTGGATTGGAGGGAGTCTGGGGTCGCCTTTGCAAACCGTGCATTGCCAGGGATGGCAATGCCGAGCCCCCGTGGATGGGTTTACGGCGTGTTTGCGAAGGCGACCCCAGGCTCCCGTGACTCGAAGATGCAATCTACAGCCCGGCTGTCTTTCTAGGTTTCAGATTTTTTGAGGAGTGATCCATGGGCTTGTTGATCGATGGTAAATGGCACGACAAGTGGTACGACACCGACAAAACCGGTGGCAAATTCGAGCGGGAGGCCGCGCGCTTCCGGAATTGGGTGACCGCGGACGGCTCCGCCGGGCCGGCCGGCGACAGTGGCTTTCAGGCGGAGTCCGGCCGCTACCACCTATACGTGTCCATGGCGTGCCCCTGGGCCCATCGGACCCTGATATTCCGCAAGCTGAAGGGGCTTGAGGACCACATTTCCGTGTCGGTGGTGCATCCGGACATGGTGGAAAATGGCTGGGAGTTCCGGCCGGAGAGCGATCAGCACCGTGATCATCTGTTTGACCATCGGTTCATGCACCAGCTTTACACCCGGGCAGCGCCGGACTACACCGGGCGGGTAACGGTGCCGGTGCTGTGGGACAAGCAGCGCCAGACCATTGTCAGTAACGAGTCGGCGGACATCATTCGCATGTTCAACAGCGCGTTTGATGGCCTTGAGGGCGTGAACGCGGAGATGGACTATTACCCGGAACGGCTGCGCGGTGACATTGAGTCGGTGAACGAGCGGGTGTACCACACCGTCAATAACGGGGTGTACAAAGCCGGTTTTGCGACCGTTCAGGATAAGTACGAAGAAGCCTATTGGGCGCTCTTCGAGTCACTGGACTGGTTGGAGCAGAGGCTGACTGGCCAGCGCTATCTGGTCGGTGGCCAATTGACCGAGGCGGACTGGCGCCTGTTCACCACCCTGATCCGGTTCGATGCGGTGTACTTCAGCCACTTCAAGTGCAATCGCCAGCGTATCGCTGACTTCCCGGCGTTGTCGGCCTATGTCCGGGACCTGTATCAGGTGGCCGGGGTGGCGGAAACCGTGGATATCGATCAGATCAAACGCCACTACTACGTCAGTCAGCGCACCATCAATCCGACCCAGGTCGTGCCCGTGGGGCCGGCGCTGGATTTCGATGCGCCCCACGGTCGCGAGCAGCTTAGCTGAAGCGAGCGACGGCGACCTCGGTCAGTTGCTCCAGGGCGGTACGGTAGGGGGAATTCTCAAGCTGGGTCAGGCAATCTGAGGCTTTGGACGCCTCGCCCCGGGCCCGCTCCATGGTGTACTCCAGGGCGCCCGACGTCTCCACCAGCGCCAGGATGTCCGACAGATCGTCCAGTCCGCCCTTGCGGATGGCCTGGCGGATCAGCTGGCGGGCCTCGTCCGTGCCCTGGGCCATGGCGTGGATCAGGGGCAGGGTGACCTTGCCTTCGGCCAGGTCGTCGCCCACGTTCTTGCCCATGGTCTCGGCGTCGCCGCGGTAATCCAGGACGTCGTCCACCAGCTGGAAGGCCAGGCCCAGGTGCTTGCCGTAATCGCGTAGCGCCCGCTCCTGGCTGTCGTTGGCGCCGGCCAGCAGGGCGCCGGTGTGGGAGGCGGCCTCGAACAGCATGGCGGTCTTGTTGTGGATGACCTGCATGTACTGAGCTTCGGTCAGATCCGGGTTCTTAACGTTCATCAGTTGCATCACTTCACCTTCGGCGATCACCGCGGTGGCGTGGGACAGCACGTTCATGATCGGCAGGCTTTCGAGTTCCACCATCATCTCGAATGCCCGGGCGTAGAGGAAATCCCCTACCAGTACACTGGGCGCATTGCCCCAGCGGGCATTGGCGGTGCTGCGGCCCCGACGCATGTCTGACGTGTCGACCACGTCATCGTGGAGCAGGGTGGCGGTGTGCAGGAACTCGATAACAGCAGCCAGCTTCAGGTGATCGTCCCGGGTGTAGCCGGCCGCCTGGCTGGACAGGAGTACCAGCAGTGGGCGCAATCTTTTGCCCCCGCTTTCAATGATGTACTGGGCGATTTTTTCGACCAGGGGGACATCGGAGGACAGCCGCTGGATGATCAGGTCGTTTACGCGGCTGAAATCATCGGCCACGGTATCGTAGATGCGCTGGACGGTCATGCGGCTTGTGGGTCCCTTATTGCTGCTGCCAAGGCTGCTGTAGCCAGGAAACGAACGTTGATAATTCAGGTAGGTCGCGGCAATGCTAGGTACTGCTGCGTACAGTGTCAACTTGGCTTGTATTGCGCCACCGCTTTTCGTACAATCACGCGCCCAACTCATCCCAACCTGCGCTCCCTGCTATAGGGTTGCCAGAGTGCTTCCCTTAGAACCAGGTGGATAAGAGCAGGGATGGGTCAATCGCGGAGAAGGTTAATGTACGCAGTTATCGTTAGCGGTGGTAAGCAGCACCGTGTAAAAGAAGGCGAAACCCTGAAGCTGGAAAAGCTGGAAGTTGAAACCGGTGGCAACGTTGAGTTCGATCGCGTTCTGCTGGTTGCCGACGGCGACAAGGTTCAGGTCGGTGCGCCGGTCGTTGAAGGCGCCAAAGTGACCGCGGAAGTGGTCAGCCATGGCCGTCACGACAAGGTTCAGATCATCAAGTTCCGTCGTCGTAAGCACCACATGAAGCGTCAGGGCCACCGTCAGTGGTTTACTGAAGTGAAGATCACGGGTATCAAGGGCTAAGGTCCTCGAATTACCCCCTAGATAAGGAGGCTGGTAATGGCTCATAAAAAGGCAGCAGGTAGTACCCGTAACGGTCGCGATTCCGAGTCGAAACGACTTGGTGTGAAGCGCTACGGCGGCGAAGCAGTATCTGCAGGTAGCATCATCGTTCGTCAGCGCGGCACTCGTTTCCACGCTGGCAGCAACGTCGGCATTGGCAAGGACCACACCCTGTTCGCGAAAGCGGACGGTCAGGTGAAGTTCGAGGTCAAAGGCCCGCAGAGCCGCAAGTTCGTGAGCATCGTTCCGGCTGCGTAAGCAGCGGCGATCCGGTTCTGTAGAACCTTCGGTGGCCCTGATATCATCGGATATCAGAGTCGCCAGGAGCCCCGCAAAGCTTCCTAGAGGCTGCGGGGCTTTTTAGTTTATGCGCCAAGCGCAAAGGGTTGATCCATGAAATTCGTAGACGAAGCCACCATCATCGTTGAGGCCGGCAAGGGCGGGCACGGGTGCCTGAGTTTCCGGCGTGAGAAGTACGTCCCCAAGGGTGGTCCCGACGGCGGGGATGGCGGCGATGGCGGTTCCGTGTATCTTGAGGCCGACAGCGCCCTCAATACGCTGATCGATTACCGGTTCCAGCGCAAGCACAAGGCGCGCAGTGGCGAGCCTGGAGCCGGGCGCAACTGTACTGGCACCAAGGGCGAGGATCTGGTGTTGCCAGTGCCGGTCGGCACCACCGTGGTCGACATGGATACCCACGAAGTGCTGGGTGATCTGACCCACGCCGGTCAGCGCCTGAAAGTGGCTCAGGGCGGGTTTCATGGTCTGGGTAACACCCGGTTCAAATCCTCGGTGAACCGCGCGCCCAGGCAAACCACCAAGGGCTCCGAGGGCGAGCTCCGGAATCTTCGGCTGGAATTGAAGGTGCTGGCGGATGTGGGGCTGCTGGGGATGCCGAACGCCGGCAAATCCACCTTCATTCGGTCAGTGTCTGCCGCCCGTCCCAAGGTGGCGGATTACCCGTTCACGACCCTGGTGCCCAATCTCGGTGTGGTCAGCGTGCAGGCCCATCAGAGCTTCGTGATCGCCGACATTCCCGGGCTGATTGAAGGTGCGGCCGAAGGTGCAGGTCTGGGGGTGCGGTTTCTGAAGCACCTGGTGCGGACCCGTCTGCTGTTGCACTTGGTGGACGTGGCGCCCTACGACGGCTCCTCGCCGGTGGACTCGGTACGCGCGATCGAGCGCGAACTGGAGAAGTTCAGTGAGACCCTGGCCAATCGCGAGCGCTGGCTGGTGCTGAACAAGGTCGACATGGTCAGTGAGGCCGACCGGGAGGCGCATTGTCAGGCCATCGTCGACGAACTGGGCTGGCAGGGGCCGGTGTTCTATATTTCCGCGCTCAGCGGCGAGGGTACCAAGCCGCTGACCCAGGCGGTCATGCGCTGGATTGAGGAGCAGGCTGAGGAAGAGGCGCAGAACCCCGAAGTGGCCGAGCGCGAGGCGGCTCGGCGCCGGCAGATGGACGAAGAGGCGCGGGCCAGGATCGAGGCGGAGCGGCAGGCCCGTCGTGCGGCCCGCGAGGACGATGACGATGACGACTTCGATGATGACGATTACGACGTCGAAGTGGTCTACGCCCCGGAGTAGAGCGAGAGACGAGCACGCAGCATGAGTGAACGGAGTCAGTTGCGCCAGGCGCGTCGTCTGGTCATCAAGATTGGCAGTGCCCTGTTGACCAACGACGGCAAGGGGTTGGATGTGGCCGCCCTCGGGTTGTGGGTCGACCAGATCGCCGAGTTGATCGACAGCGGTATCGAGGTTGTCATTGTCTCCTCGGGCTCGGTGGCCGAGGGCATGAGTCGCCTGGGCTGGACGACCCGGCCGCAGCAGTTGCATGAGTTGCAGGCCGCTGCCGCTGTCGGCCAGATGGGGTTGGTGCAGACCTGGGAGGCCCAGTTCAAGCGCCATGGCCTGCACACCGCGCAAATCCTGCTGACCCACGATGACCTGTCCGATCGCAAGCGTTACCTGAACGGTCGCAGTACCCTACGGGCGTTGCTGGATGTCGGGGTGATCCCGATCGTTAATGAGAACGACACGGTGGTCACCGATGAGATCCGGTTTGGCGATAACGACACCCTGGGTGCGCTGGTGGCCAACCTGATCGAGGCCGATGGCCTGATCATTCTGACCGATCAGGTGGGCTTGTTTGACAAGGATCCGCGAAAGCATGCCGACGCCTGTCTGGTGACAGAGCGCAAGGCCGCCGATGCCGAGTTGGACGCCATGGCTGGCGGTGGTGCTGGCGCCCTGGGGCGGGGTGGTATGTTGACCAAGCTCCGGGCGGCTCGTCTGGCGGCTCGGTCGGGCGCTTTCACCGTGATTGTCGGTGGTCGGATCGAGGCGGTGATTACCCGTCTGCGTCAGGGCGAGGTGATTGGCACGCTGCTATTGCCCGAGCAGGGTCGACTGGCCGCGCGCAAGCAATGGTTGGCGAGTCACCTGCAGACCCGCGGCCGGCTGACCCTGGACGATGGCGCGGTGAACGTGGTGCGCCTGGGCGGGCGCAGTCTGTTGCCGGTCGGGGTGAAATCGGTGTCGGGGAAATTCCGCCGCGGCGAGATGGTGTCCTGTGTCGATCAGGCGGGTAAGGAGGTTGCCCGTGGGCTGGTCAACTACGATGCCGAGGAGGCGCGGGCCATTGCCGGGCAGTCCAGTGATCGCATTGCCGGAGTGCTGGGTTACGTCTGCGGCGAGGAGATGATCCACCGGGATAACCTGGTGGTGGTCTGACCTTGGTTCAGGCATAAAAAACCGGCCAGTTGGCCGGTTTTTTTGTGCGCTGAGCAAGAGGGCCGATCAGGCGCTCTTCAGGGCCTTGATCTTGGCGCTCAGGCGGCTCTTCTGGCGAGCAACCTTGTTCTTGGCAAAGATGCCTTTGTTGACCATGCTGTCCATGATCGGCTGAGCCTGCTGGAACGCGGCCTGGGCTTCTTCGTAGTTGCCGGCCTCGATCTTGGCCTGGACTTTCTTCACGTAGGTGCGAGTCATGGAACGCAGGCTGGCGTTGTGCTTGCGGTTCTTCTCGTTCTGACGTGCGCGCTTCTTGGCTTGCGGGGAATTTGCCACCGTAAAACTCCTGAAAATCTAGATTCGTTGCTGAATGTTGTTACATCGCGGGCGCGCCAAAACCAGCGCGTCGAAATAAATGACGCGAAACTATGCCGCTGAAAC
Organism: Marinobacter qingdaonensis; assembly: GCF_034555935.1. Taxonomy (NCBI): domain Bacteria; kingdom Pseudomonadati; phylum Pseudomonadota; class Gammaproteobacteria; order Pseudomonadales; family Marinobacteraceae; genus Marinobacter; species Marinobacter qingdaonensis. The sequence continues at coordinate 32,826 of NZ_JAYDCJ010000005.1, read as the reverse complement.
CCCGAGATGTCAAGACCGAAACCCATTTCATGCCCCGACACCAGAGGGCTGTGATAAACTCGCCGCTCCTGAAGCGACCCCAACCCCAGACCTGAGCCTGCATGTCATCGGAACCTGAAAACACGTCGGAACCAAAATCCCTGCCCAAGGCTCCCGGCCTGCTGCGGTCTTCCGGGCTGGTTGGCGCCATGACCATGCTGTCCCGGGTTCTGGGGTTGGTGCGGGATATGGTCATTGCCCGTTATTTTGGGGCCGGTGCGGGCGCCGATGCCTTTTTCGTCGCGTTCAAGATTCCCAACTTCCTGCGCCGGTTGTTCGCTGAAGGCGCCTTCGCCCAGGCCTTTGTCCCGGTGCTCTCGTCCTATCGGGAGACCCGCCCGGTCTCCGACGTAAAGCGCCTGGTCGATGCCGTGGCGGGGTCGCTGGGGCTGGTGTTGCTGGCGGTCACCTTGGTCGCCATGCTCGGCTCGCCGGTGCTGACGGCCATTTTTGCGCCAGGCTTCCTGGATGACGAGGTCAAGTTCGGGCTGGCCAGCGACATGCTGCGCATCACCTTTCCGTATTTGCTGCTGATTTCGCTGACCGCCTTTGCCGGCGGCATCCTCAACAGCTACGACCGCTTTGCCGTTCCTGCGTTTACCCCGGTCCTGCTGAATCTCGCCATGATCGGGGCGGCCATCTACCTGACGCCGCTCATGGCCGAGCCGGTGATGGCGCTCGCCTGGGGGGTGTTCATCGCCGGAGCGCTGCAGCTGTTCTTCCAGTTGCCGTTCCTGATGAGGCTGGGACTGCTGCCCCGGCCCCGGGTTGACTACCGCCACGAGGGTGTCAGTCGCATCCTGAAGTTGATGGCGCCGGCCCTGTTCGGGGTGTCGGTGAGCCAGATCAACCTGCTGCTCGACACCGTGCTGGCGTCTTTCCTGCAGACCGGCAGCGTGTCCTGGCTCTACTATTCCGACCGCCTCTCCGAATTGCCGCTCGGGGTCTTCGGTATTGCCATCGCCACAGTGATACTGCCGAGCCTGTCGCGTAAGCATGCGGCTGATTCCGCGCAGCAGTTCGCCGCGACCCTCGACTGGGCCGTCCGCGCGGTGTTGCTGATCGGCCTGCCGGCAGCCCTGGCCCTGGCGCTGCTGGCCGAGCCCCTGATTGCAACCCTGTTTCATTATGGTGAGGTGACGGATCGCGATGTGGTGATGTCGGCCCGGAGTCTGCGGGCCTACTCGGCCGGCTTGCTGGCGTTTATGCTGATCAAGGTGCTTGCCCCGGGGTTCTTCGCCCGCCAGGACACCCGCACCCCGGTCAAGATCGGGGTGATCGCCATGGTTGCCAATATGGTCTTCAACCTGATCCTGGTGTTCCCCCTGGCCCACGCCGGGCTGGCTCTGGCGACCTCCCTGTCGGCCTGGCTGAACGGGGTGCTGCTGTGGCGGGGGCTGCGCCGGGAGGGCGCCTGGCAGAGCCAGCCTGGCTGGCCCCGATTCCTGGTGCAGATTGGCCTTGCCAACACCGCGATGGCGGCGGGCGTGCTCTGGTTCAATCCACCGGTCGGCCAGTGGCTGGCGGCCAGCGGCGCTGAACGGGCCGTCGACATGGCCGTGGTGGTTGCCATCGGCGTGGGTATCTATTTCCTGGCTCTGGCCCTGGCCGGGGTCAGGGTAAGACATTTCCGGCACAGGTAAGGTATAATCGCGCGTTTTCTCACCAGCGTTCCCCGGGGGTGCCGATGCCATAATGTGGCAGGCCGGGCCCGGGTGCTGAAAGCCAGTTGGCAAATGAGGGGTCGCATTGCATGCGTCTGATCCGAGGCCTGACTAACCTGAAAGCTGTGTCCCAGCGCCATGACTCGCCCCTGGCAGGCGGCTGCGTTGCGACCATCGGGAATTTCGACGGCGTTCATATCGGTCACCGGACCATTCTTGAGCAGGTCAAGGAAAAAGCGTCGGCCCTGGGGTTGCCTTCGGTGGTGATGGTGTTCGAGCCCCAGCCCCGGGAGTTCTTCCAGGGCGATGAAGCGCCACCCCGGCTGATGGCGTTTCGCCAGAAATTCGAGGCCTTGACGGCCGCCGGGATCGACTACGTGCTGTGTCTGCATTTCAACAGCCGCTTCCGTCGCCTGACCAGTCGCGAATTCATCGACACGGTTCTGGTCAACGGGCTGGGCGTGCGCCACCTGGTGGTGGGAGACGACTTCCGCTTCGGCTGCGACCGCACCGGGGATTTCATGCTGTTGCGGGAGGCGGGCGAGGCCCAGGGCTTCACCGTTGAGAATACCCGCACGGTGACCGTCAACGGCGAACGCGTGAGCAGCACCCGGATCCGGGAGAGACTCAGCGCCAATCGGCTGGAAGAGGCGGAGGAGCTGCTGGGGCATCCCTACCGGGTTCGTGGTCGGGTGGTGTATGGCCGCCAGTTGGGGCGTGAAATTGGCGCGCCCACGGCCAATATCCGGCTCAAACGCATGACACCACTGCAGGGCGTCTATGTCGTGGCGGTGACCCTCGATGACGGTTCGATGCACGACGGCGTGGCCAACATCGGCCTGCGGCCGACCGTCGACGGCAAGCAGCCGGCCCTTGAAGTGCACCTGTTCGACTTTGCTGGCACACTTTATGGCCGGCAAATCGACGTGGTGTTCCGCCATGGCCTGCGGCAAGAGATCAAGTTCGGTTCCGTGGACGCGCTGAAGGAACAGATCGAGCGCGATTTTGCCGATGCCCGGGCGTGGCTTGCCGAGCAGGGTTCGCGCCGAGCGGCGCATTGAAATTCCGGGACCGCGGCCCACACATTTACGTTTACTGACCCATTCTGACCAAAGAGTACGCACACAGACCATGAGCGACTACAAGCATACCCTGAATCTGCCGGAAACCGCCTTCCCCATGCGCGGCAACCTGGCCAAGCGTGAGCCGGACATGCTCAAGCGCTGGCAGGATCTGGACGTGTACGGCACCCTGCGCAAGCAGCGTGAAGGGCGGGACAAGTTCATCCTTCACGATGGCCCTCCCTACGCCAACGGCAGCATTCACATTGGTCATGCGGTCAACAAGATTCTCAAGGACATGATCGTCAAGTCCCGCAGCTTCATGGGCTACGACGCGCCCTACGTGCCGGGCTGGGACTGTCATGGCCTGCCCATCGAGCACAAGGTCGAGCAGGACATCGGCAAGGCCGGCGCCAAGGTCGATTACAAAACCTTCCGCCAGGCCTGTCGTGACTACGCCGCCAAGCAGATCGAGGGTCAGAAAGCCGATTTCATCCGGCTCGGTGTGATGGGGGAGTGGGACAAGCCGTACCTGACCATGGACCCCAAGGTCGAGGCCGGTATTGTGCGTGCGCTCGGCCGGATTGTGGCCAAGGGCCACCTGATGCGTGGCTACAAGCCGGTGTACTGGAGTGTGGTCGGGCAATCGGCGCTGGCGGAAGCGGAAGTCGAGTACCAGGACAAGACCTCGACCCAGATCGATGTGCGTTTCACCGCGGTCGATCAGGCCAAGGCCCTGGCGCTGTTTGGCACTGAGTCAGGGCAGGGTGAGGTGTCTGTCGTGATCTGGACCACCACGCCCTGGACCATTCCGGCCAACCAGGCGGTGTCTTTGAACGCCGACTTGTCCTACGCCCTGGTCCAGGCCGACCTTGGTCAGGGGCCGGAGCGCCTGATCCTCGCCGCCGATATGGTGGACGGCATCATGAGCCGCTGGGAGGTCGAGAACTTCGAGGTGCTGGCCACCTGCGCCGGTGCCGATCTGGAGCACCTGACGCTTCAGCATCCGTTCTACGACAAGCAAGTGCCGGTGATCCTGGGCGATCACGTCTCCACCGACGCCGGTACCGGCGCGGTTCATACCGCCCCGGATCACGGTCTGGAAGATTTCGAGGTGGGCAAGGCTTACAACATAGGCACCATCAACCTGGTGCAGGCCGATGGCACCTACACCAGCGCTGCCGGCGAATTGGCCGGGGTGCACGTGTACAAGGCGGATCAGCCGGTGTGTGCTGCCCTGGAGCGCGAAGGCAAGCTGGTCCGGTCCGAGAAGTTCCGCCACAGCTACCCCCATTGCTGGCGTACCAAGACCCCGTTGATCTACCGCGCCACGCCGCAGTGGTTCATCAGCATGGATCAGCAGAACCTGCGCGCCGATGCGCTGGAAGCCATCAAGGGCGTGCGCTGGGTGCCGTCCTGGGGCCAGAACCGCATTGAGGCCATGTTTCAGCAGTCGCCGGACTGGTGCATTTCCCGTCAGCGGACCTGGGGCGTGCCCATCACCCTGTTCATCCACAAGGAAACCCAGGAGCTGCACCCGGACACCCAGAATCTGATCGAGCGCGTGGCCGAGCAGATTGAGGTTTCCGGGATTGATGCCTGGTACGACCTGGACGCCGAGTCCCTGCTGGGGGCCGACGCCGGCCAGTACGAAAAGGTCACCGACACCCTGGACGTCTGGTTCGACTCCGGGGTCACCCACGATTCTGTGCTGCGGGTCCGGGAAGAGCTGGGGCAGTTCCCGGCCGACATGTACCTGGAAGGTTCAGACCAGCACCGTGGCTGGTTCCAGTCGTCCCTCAAGACGTCCATCGCCATGAATGGCGTGGCCCCCTACCGGCAGGTGCTGACCCATGGCTTCACTGTCGATGGCAAGGGCCACAAGATGTCCAAGTCACTGGGTAACGTGATCGCGCCGCAGGAAGTCATGAACGAGCTGGGTGCCGACATCCTGCGTCTGTGGGTGGCGGCCACCGATTACAGCGGTGAGATGACGGTGTCCAAGGACATCCTGCGTCAGACCGCGGACGGCTATCGCCGGATCCGAAACACCTCCCGGTTCCTGCTCTCCAATCTGAACGGATTCGATCCGAAGCTGCACATGGTTGCGCCGGAGGACATGCTGGCCCTGGACCGCTGGATGGTGGACCGGGCCCTGCAGCTGCAGAACGAGTTGCACGAGGATTACCAGAACTACGCGTTCCTGCGCATCTACCAAAAGGTGTACAACTTCTGTGAGGCGACCCTGGGTGGCTTCTACCTGGATATCATCAAGGACCGTCAGTACACCACGCCCGCCGACAGCCGGGCGCGTCGCTCCTGTCAGAGCGCGCTGTTCCACGTGGCCGAGGCGCTGGTGCGCTGGATTGCGCCGATCCTGAGCTTCACCGCCGATGAGATCTGGCAGCACCTGCCGGGTGAGCGCGGTGACACCGTGTTCTACGAGACCTGGTACGAGGGGCTGACCGCACTGCCGGAAACCGCCGAACTCGGCCGTGACTACTGGCGCGAGATCTACGGCGTCAAGGAAGCGGTGAACAAGTGCCTGGAAGAGGCCCGGGCCCGCGGTGAGATCAAAGGCTCCTTGAGTGCCGAGGTCACCCTCTACTGTGAAGGCGACCTGGCCGCCAACCTCCAGCACCTGGGTGAGGAACTGCGATTCGTGCTGATCACCTCCGAGGCCACGGTCAAGCCGGTGGCCGAGGCGGGCGATGCCGAGCAGACCAGTCACGAGGGGCTTCGGGTGGCGGTCACGCCGGCGGCGCACGCCAAGTGCGAGCGATGCTGGCATCACCGTGAAGACGTGGGCCAGGACGAGCGTTACGCCGATCTGTGCGGGCGCTGCGTCACCAACATCGAAGGGCCCGGCGAAGCCCGGTCCTTCGCCTGATGGACGCGACCGTGACGGCGTCGGAAGGCGGTTCCAAGCTGAAATGGCTGTGGCTGGCGGTGCTGGTGCTGATCCTGGATCTGGGCACCAAGGCCCTGGCCACCGCCACGCTGACCTATGGGAATCCGGTACCGGTCTTTCCCATGTTCAACCTGACGCTGCTGCATAACACCGGCGCAGCCTTCAGTTTCCTGGCCCAGGCCGACGGTTGGCAGCGCTGGTTTTTCGTCACTCTGGCGCTGGTGGTCAGCACCGTACTGGTGGTCTGGCTGAGGAAACTGCAGCGCCATGAAACCTGGGTGGCGATTGCAATCGTACTGATTCTGGGCGGTGCCCTGGGTAACGTGTATGACCGGGTGGTGCACGGCTATGTGGTCGATTTCCTGCACTTTTACTGGCGCGACTGGCATTTCCCGGCGTTCAACCTGGCGGACACGGCCATCACCATCGGTGCCGCCATGATGATTCTTGATTTGTTCCGCAAACCCACCGACGACGGTGGGGATGCCGAAAGGAGTGAAACGCACTCATGAAAGAACTACCGATCGACAAGGGCACCCGCGTCCAACTGCATTTTGCCCTGAAGTTTCCCGATGGCGAGGTAATCGACTCCACCTTTGAGAAGGAGCCCGCCACCCTCGAAATCGGCGACGACAACCTGCCGGAGAATTTCGAAGCCTACATCATGGGCATGACCGCGGGTCAGCGGGAAAGCTACGAAGTGCCGCCGGAAAAGGCCTTCGGCCAGCACAACCCGAACAACCTGCAGACCTTCAAACGGCACGAATTCAGCGCCGACATGGTGCTGGAACCCGGGGTCATGATCTCCTTCGCCGATGCCCGCCAGAGCGAGCTGCCCGGTGTGGTTAGCCGGGTCGAGGGCGACGAAGTGGAAGTGGACTTCAATCACCCGCTGGCGGGGCGTACACTGGTCTTCGAAGTGGAAATCATCGACGTAGAACCGGCCCGGCCGACGCACTGACGTTGGTCGTGCCCATCCAGATTCAGCGGGAATCCAGCATGCAGATCCGACTCGCCAATCCACGCGGTTTTTGTGCCGGCGTGGACCGTGCCATTGAAATCGTCAACCGTGCCCTCGACGTGTTCGGCGCGCCGATCTACGTGCGGCATGAGGTGGTGCACAACAAATTCGTGGTCGATAACCTGCGCAACCGGGGCGCGGTGTTCGTGGACGAGCTGGATGAAGTGCCCGACGACACCCTGGTGATATTCAGTGCCCACGGCGTGTCCCAGGCGGTCCAGAACGAAGCCGCCCGTCGGGGACTCAAGGTGTTCGACGCCACCTGTCCGCTGGTGACCAAGGTGCATATGGAAGTCATGCGCTACAGCCGTGATGGTCGCGAATGCATCCTGATCGGCCATCACGGCCATCCGGAAGTGGAGGGCACCATGGGCCAGTACGACCACAGCAACGGTGGGGATATCTACCTGGTCGAGGACGAGGACGACGTCGCCAAGCTGGATGTCAAAGACGCGTCTCGCCTGTCCTACGTGACCCAGACCACCCTGTCCATGGACGACACCGCCCGGGTCATCGACTCGCTGCGCGCCAAGTTCCCGCTTATCGAAGGCCCCCGCAAGGACGACATCTGCTACGCCACCCAGAACCGCCAGGATGCGGTCAAGCAACTCGCCGGGGACTGCGATTTGATGCTGGTGGTGGGCTCCCCCAACAGCTCCAACTCTAATCGGCTCCGTGAACTGGCCGAGCGCATGGGAACCCCTGCCTACCTGATCGACGAAGCCGCCCAGATCGACCCGCAATGGCTCGAGGGCAAGAACGCGGTCGGCGTGACCGCCGGCGCCTCGGCACCGGAAGTTCTGGTCAGTGATGTGATCGGCCGGCTCCGGGAGCTGGGGGGCAACGTTCCGGAAGAGATTGCCGGGCGTGAGGAGAACATTGTGTTCTCCATGCCGAAGGAGTTGCGGATTGATGTGGTTGAGGTTTCCTGAACCCAATAAGCTCCGGGCGTGAGCCAGCTCGCAACCTGGCCATCGCACGCCCGTTTATCCCCGCCATATGACCATTTATCTGGTTGCACTGGAGTCGCCCAATACGACCATCTAGGTTATCACTAGGTAACTTTGGAAGGATGGTATGGGCACCAGAAATGCAAATAACGGATTCACCCTGGTCGAGTTGATGATCACTGTGGCCTTGGTGGGCGTGATCGCCGCACTCGCCGTGCCGTCGTTCGCGACGATGATCGCCAACAATCGCCTTGCGACGGCATCCAATGACGTCGTTGGGGTGTTGAATTATGCCCGCAGCGAGGCGATCAAAACCGGTCGTAGTGTGATCGTAAACCCAACAGACGGCGCCAACTGGGCGAATGGTGTCAGCGTCTGGATTGATCGCAACGGCAACGGCTCCATGCAGGATTCCGAGGAGTTACGCAGAACCTCTGGGGCGCCGGGCTCGGTCACTGTAAATTCCTCCTCCAATTTCGCCTTCACCGGCGGCGGCCTGCTCCCCAACGGCTCGGCCGCCGTCACGATCCAGGTATGTGACGACCGCAGCGGTGAGTCCGGGCGTTCCATCACCATTACCCTCGGTGGTCGCATCCGGGCGGAGGACCTCACATGCGGGTAAACATGACTGGAACCGGAAAACGTGGCAACCAGCGCGGCTTCACCATGATTGAGGTTCTAGTCGCCATGATCATCCTGGCGATTGGTTTGCTTGGGGTGGCCGGAATCCAGGCGCTATCCCTGAAACAAAGCAGCAATTCCGCGGTGCGCTCCCTGGTCACCATGCACGCTTACGATCTGTCCGAACGGATGCGGTCTGAATTTGATGATGTCACTGTGTTCGAGAAGGCATCGTCGACAGGGTGCAGCGGGTGCAATGCGAAACTGAGTGCCTGGCATGCTCGCCTGCTTGAGGATGTACCCACTGCCTCGACCGAGGTGGATGTGACATCCAGCGCCAGTCAAACCTTCGCTGAAATCACCGTGGATTGGACAGAGCGGGGCATAGGGAATGATGCCCTTGCCCAGAGTTACACGCTGTATGTGAGGCTCCGATAATGTCAGTGATCAATAAACAACAGGGGTTGTCCATTGTCGAGTTGATGGTGGCATTGACTCTGGGACTGATTCTCACCGCTGGCCTGGTTCAGATTTTCAGCGGAAACCAACGGTCTTTCATAGTTGGCGAGGCCAGTAATCGGGTGCAGGAAACGGGGCGGATGACTACCGAGTTCCTCAGCCGGGCGGTGCGCAATGCGGATTATTGGGGGTGCATTCCGAGGGAAAACGTGGCCAATAAATTGGACAACACCCACCCTGCATACCAGGCTTCTTCGGACCTTTACAGTTTCTCAGATGGCTTCATGGCTTACCAGAGCGACGGCACCACGCTGGGGCTGGCGGGCACCGATGCGCTTATTCTGAGAGGTGTAGGCGGCGCCGGGAATGTCCAGATAACGAGTGTCATGCCAAACTCGTCAGCGAACCTTAAGGTAAACACGGTAGCCGGTATTTCAGAATCCGACATATTGTTGATCAGTGACTGCATCGCCGGCGACATTTTTCAGGTCACTGGCACACAGACCGGTGCGAACCCTGGTATCAACCACAACACGGGGAGTTCCGTGGTGCCGGGTAATGGTAAGCCGCGTGAGGGTGTTGATGTCACCGTTGATAACAACTGTCCAGGTAGCGCAGCCAACTGCCTGTCAAAGCAGTACGACGAGTCTGCTCAAATCTACAACCCCTATTACTTCCAGTTCTTCCTTAATGCGGATGCCAACGGCCGGCGTGCCCTATTCCGCCAGAGCGGTGCGGCCGCGGCCCAGGAAATCATGGACGGTGTCTGGGATTTGCAAATGCGGGTCGGCATTGACTCCGGGCTTTCCAACGGCGAAGTGACCCAGTGGATTGACATCAATGGACCCACGGCACTTTCGACGGCCGCAGCAGCTGATGTCGTGGCAGTACAGATTTCCGTGCTGGCTCGCTCGCCTGAAAACAACATCGTCGACGCCCCGATGGAGCTGTGTTTTCCGTCGTGGACGGATTGCTCTGGTGGCCCGAATTATGATGTTGAGGCGGAAGTGGCGGCCGACTCCCGGCACCTTTACCGAGTGTTCACCACCACCGCGACGATTCGCAACCGGATCTTGAGGGTTGAGCAAAATGAAAGCTAAGTACGTTCGGATGAGATCTGGGCAACGCGGTGCGGTTCTGCTGACCAGTCTGCTGATCTTGCTCATACTCAGCCTGCTCGCGGTGTCCAGTATGCAGAACAGCAGCATGCAGGAACGGATGGTCTCGGCTCAGCGAGAGGGCTACATGGCCATGGAGGGGGCCGAATTGGCGCTCCGGGAGGCGGAGGAAGCGATTGACGCCCTGGCCAGTCCTTCGGGGTTCGACACCATGGACGGCTTTTATGACAAAGGGGATGCGCCACGTGGTAAGGGAGTTTTCGCCGCCGCGGTCTGGACCGGTGCCAACTCGGTAGCCGTGGCCGTGCCTACGGTCAATGGAGATCCCTTGTTCCCGGAGGCTCCCAGATTTTTCGTGGAGTTCGTAGGCGATGCTCAGCTTGAAGTCGGCAACGAATCATCCAACGTCAATATGACCAACTACACCCACGAAACGGGGGCCTCGGTTGCGAAGGCGTTCCGGATCGTTGCCCGAGGCACGGGGGCTACCGGTGATGGCCAACGGGTTCTCGAAGAATATTACCGCCGCGAGTTTTAACGGCGACTCTGGAGGTGCTGTATGAACGTAGTGAATAGTCGCCTGTTTAACCTGGCGGTGGGGCTTGGATTGAGCCTGCCAACCATGGGATATGCCAATGTGCCGTTGGCCGATCAGCCGCTCTTCATTTCCGGGTCTGCCAAACCGAACGTCGTGTACGCGGTCGATGACTCGGGCAGTATGGACTTTGAGGTTGTCAGTACCCTATACCAGGGTAGTGCGAGATATCTGTTTAACGCGGGTGATTCTGCCTCTGACAATGTGGGGGGGTGGTTGACCGGAACAGGTGGGAGCGGGCAAATTCCGTTCTCCAGGTATTTTTATTACCTAAGGTCGAACGCGTACAACGCGCTGTACTACGATCCAGAGTCTGACTACAAACCCTGGCCGAATTCAACGGACCGAACTTTCTTGGACGCCAGCCCCAACAGCGCGAAATTCGAGCCGACATCTGCGTCAAGCCGAACGCTCGACCTGACCGTGAACCAGACGGATACAGCGGGTAACACCTTTTTCCCTGCAACCTATTTCGAAAAAGTTACCGGGGATCTGACGGTTAACAACACTTACTTCGGGGTGTCGTTTTCGTGTCAGAATCCTCCAGAGCCTAAGCTCTATTCCAAGAGCGGTGAAGACTATACCGCCACACTTTACCAGGATTGGGCAGGTTACCCAGAGGACACAACACTTCCTTCGGGTGTCGACGCGTTGGCGCCGGATAACGGCTGCCTACGCAAAGTGACATTAACATCAGCGTCTGATCTGCAGAACTTTGCCAACTGGTTTACCTACTATCGCCGAATCCACCATGCAACCAGGGCTTCCATTGCGGAGTCACTAGAGGGATTGGCGGGGATTCGCGTGGGCACCTTCTGGATCCACAACCTGCGCGATATTCCTATGGAGGACTTGGACACCGAGCGGGGCGATTTCCTGGATGATACCTACGAGCGGTTTGGAAGTGGCTATTCAGGGGGTGGCACGCCGCTCAGAAAGGCATTGGCACACGCCGGAAATCAGTTTAATTCTAATTCCAATGTCATCCAGGCTGAGTGTCAGAAGAATTTCACCGTTCTTTTCACCGACGGATTTAATAATGAGACGGTAAGCGGGGTTGGAAATACCGACAGCGACAATGGCAGACCCTACTCCGACAGCGAATCTGGAACACTCGCCGATGTTGCGATGAAGTATTACGAGACCCGATTGCGCTCTGGGACCTACGAGGCGGGCCAAGTTAAACTCCCGGAAGGCTGTTATAAACAGGAAGGTGATCCCAATTACGACAGCCTAAATCCAACCCGTGTCGAGACGTCGGATCCTTCTTACGATCCTTCAGTCGATTGCAATGCCGATCTGCACATGAACACCTACACCGTAGGTTTTGGCAACATTGGTGAAAAATTTGTCGGAAAAGGGGTTAACTCCGTCAACGCGGCGTATGAGGCGTTTGCGGCAGACCCGGATCTGACTTGGCCGGCCGATATGAGCGGAAGGGGGACTAACGGCAAGACCTGGGGCAATGAACAGGTCGATGATCTCCTGCATGCGGCCGTCAACGGCCGAGGACAGTTCTACAACGCCGCCAACGTGGATCAGTTGCGGGCCTCCCTGTCAGCGGCCATCCGCGACATCATTCGGTCAACCGGCAGTGCCACCAACGTAACCTTCAACACCGCCACTCTGGAGCAGGGCAGTGAGGTTTACACCGCCTCGTTCAACAGCGGTGACTGGTCTGGTTCAGTGGCTGCGCGTTATCTCAACCCGGTGACCGGAGGCATTGGCAACATCAATTGGGATGCGGCGAATACCCTCAACGATCAGGTGCCTGCTGATCGCTTCATTGTTACCAACAACAGCGGTGGCGTGCCTTTCTTGTGGAACCAGTTGTCATCGGCGCAGCAGGACGACCTTGATGGTCCGAACGATGACAACCTTGGTCAGGACCGGTTGGCGTTTATTCGAGGGGAACGCTCCAAGGAGGGCAGTGAATTCCGCAAACGCTCGACTGTCTTGGGCGATGTGGTGAACTCCTCACCCGTCTACGTGGGTGCGCCAGCCAGTGGTTGGCCCGATCGTGATCCGTTCGGCGCGGCATCCACCGGTCGTTATTCAACGTTCAAGCAGGACAAGGCTAGCCGGACACCCATGGTGTATGTGGGCGCCAACGACGGCATGCTGCACGGTTTCAATGCGGAAACCGGCGACGAGCTTGTTGCTTATATTCCTAGCTTTTCCTTTTCTTCCGCCACCAACTCGGGCCTAAATTACCTCAGTGATCCTGGTTATCAGCATCGGTTTTACGTGGACTTGTCGCCGGCTGTGTCGGATGTGTACATCGGTGCCGCTGGCGGAAGTGGCGCGGATTGGCGGACTGTGCTGATTGGCGGCATGCGGGCCGGTGGCCGTGGCCTCTTCGCTCTGAATGTGACCGATCCCGCTGCATTCGATGGTACGGCAACCGAAGCTCAGAATCTGCTCATGTGGGAGTTCTCCCATCCGGATCTGGGTTACATCACCGAGCCGCCGTTGATTTCGCTGGTGGAGTGGGGCAACAACGACTACCGTTGGAGTGCGCTTGTACCCAATGGCTATAACAGCGATAACGGCAAAACTGGTCTGTTCGTGCTTGATATCCAGGCTGGCCAAGACGGCTGGGACTCAGGCGACTACAAGTTCATCGAGCTTGAGGGATCTGGTTCGGGCCTGTCTCCGGTTCGCGCGGTTGATTTCAAAGATGACTCTGGCGCCAAGGTACGCGATGGCGTGGTTGATCGTGTCTACGCAGGCGATCTTGACGGCAACATGTGGGTTGTGGACCTTTCTACCGGGTCGGCGAATTCCTGGCGGAGCGCCTATCGCTCAGGCAACAGCACGAACGCGACCAACTTGCCGTTCTTTGTCGCGGAGGATTCCTCTGGAAATGCCCAGCCGATCACCACTGCGCCGGTGATGGGACGTAACATCTACAACACGGCGGGTAGTGATCCCAACCTGTTTGTGTTCTTTGGAACTGGTCGCTATCTGACTGACAGCGATCCCAGCAGCACGGCGGAGCAAAGCTTCTATGGCGTCTGGGATAGGGGCAGTGCGGTGACGCGAAGTCAATTGCAGGGCCGTTCGATCACAGAAAGCACTGAGTCTGGCCGCGAGGTGCGCACCATTGATGGCGACTCCATTGACTGGACCGATACAAGCGCAAGCGCACGTCGTGGTTGGTACGTCGACTTCAACACCGAGCAAGGTGAGCGGGTTATTGAGAGTCCACTGGTCCGTGGTGAGTACGTGCTGTTCAATACTGTTACGCCCTCACAGAGTTTGTGCCAGAGTGGTGGAACCAGCTGGACGCAGGCTCTTCGGTTTGATGGCACCACACCGAAACAGCCGGTCTTCGACGTAAACAATGATGGCAAAATTGATTCGAATGATGCTGTTATCGCTGGCGTTCGATACGGCGATGCCATGATTTTGAACTCGAATATTTTGGGCGATAACCTTTACCGGCAGGCGTCCGATGGTGAGGTCGATCAGACCAAAATTGACCTCGGTGGCGGCAAGACTCTGGGTCGGTCCGGCTGGCGAGAAGTCTACGAAGAATAATAGGGAATCTTATTTTTATGAGTCTGAAGAGCCTAAAAAAACCGCAAGAGAGAGGGTTTACGTTGATTGAGCTGATGATCGTGGTTGCGATCATCGGCATCATCGCCGCCATTGCCTATCCCAGTTACATGGACCAGGTCCAGAGCACCCGACGCGCAGACGCGCAAGGTGCTCTGGTTACTTTTGCCAATGCGATGGAACGGTTTTATACCCAGAATAACTCCTACATTGGAGCGGATGGGGGCACCTCAACGATCAGCAACACGCTCACGGCGCCAGATGCATCTGTCTTCGCCAGTGTCTCGCCCACCGATGGCAACGCCGTCTACAACCTGCGTATCTACAATTTGACCGCTAACAGCTACGAATTGAGGGCCGTGCCCATTGCCGGCGGCCCGCAGGCGGGCGATGGCTTCCTTCAACTGAGCTCCAACGGCGCGCGTGGCTGGGATGCGGACAATTCCGGAGGATTATCCGGCGCGGAGCAAACCTGGAAGAAGTAACAGGCGAGGGATTAGCCACAGGTGATGGCCTTGCCATAAGTGTCCTCGGGAATGCCGTCGCCGTCACTGTCCTGTGAGATAAAGGGCCTCCCTCCCATGTTGATCCGGATTTGGGAGGCAAAGCGGTTGTCTCCGTTTTTCGGGCACCAAACGATATTGCCAATGGCTTCTTCGGCGAAGCCGGAAGGGCGGAATCGAAAGTAATCCCGAATACCTGTGCGGCCCTTGGCGGTTCCTGTAGAACTCAACTCGAGAATGCGCAAGACCTGGTCTGAGTGAACGATCTTTCTTGCTCGCTGGGGGTCCCGAAAGGCAGTCAGCGGACGGTTCCAGTCCTTGGTGCATTTGCTGTTGGTTCCAATGGGGCAGAGGGTGACAGCGGTTTGTTCTTGTATGGCGGTATTGCGGGACAGATTGATGATGGCGATCAGTTCACTCAGCGCCGCCCGTTGTTCGCCCCTTTGTAGTATCGAATTGAGCGAGGGCAGGGCAAAGGCTGCGACGATGGCGACAATCGTTAGGGTAATCAATAGCTCGAGCAGCGAGAATCCTCTCGCTTTGCGGGCGTGTTTCATCCATGAAACTCCGTTTTATGTGGATAATCCGCGAATCCTTCGCGGGCCTTTATCCTAACGTCTCCGCTGTTCGTGTAACGAAACTTCAGTTGAAACTGTGACTGGGTTCCCTGGAATTACTCCATCCCCAGCTTCTTCAATCGATACCGCAATGCCCGAAAGCTGATCCCCAAGCGCTTTGCTGCCGCTGTCTTGTTCCACCGGGTTGCCTCCAGGGCTTTTTCGATGGTTTGGCGCTCGATCGATTCCAGATAGCCTTCGAGGTCGATTTCTCCCTCCGGCACCGCGATCCTGTCGCCCTCTTGCGGCAGGGCCTGCGCACCCGGGCCCGGAGCGGCGTCAGGTGCCCGCATGCCATTGCCCAAATGTAGATCGTCAGCATCAATCCGGTCCGCGTCACACAGCGTGTAGGCGCGCTCCAGAATATTCTCCAGTTCTCGCACATTGCCCGGAAAATCGTAGGCTTTGAGTTGCTTCAGAGCAGCCGGCGTCAATTCCGCCGCCGGGCATTCATACTCCCGGGCAATCCGTTCGAGAATGTGGCCCGACAGCAACTCGACATCGTCGCAACGCTCGCGCAGCGGCGGCACCCCCAGCTCGATCACGTTGATCCGATAGAACAGGTCCTGACGAAAGCTGCCTTCCTGGACCAGTTCCGGCAGGTTCTTGTGGGTGGCGCTGAGTACCCGGATGTCCACCGGCACTTCCTTGGTGTCGCCCACCGGGCGTACGGCTTTTTCCTGAATCGCCCGCAGCAGCTTCACCTGCATGGCCAGTGGCAGGTCTGCTACCTCGTCCAGGAACAGGGTGCCACCGTTGGCGGAGCGGAACAGCCCCTCCTTGTTTTCAACGGCACCGGTAAAGCTGCCTTTCTTGTGGCCGAAGAACTCGCTTTCCATGAGTTCGGAGGGAATGGCCCCGCAGTTGACGGCAATGAAGGGGCCGTCGCGTCGTGGCCCCTGCAGATGGATCATCCGGGCGACAAGCTCCTTGCCGCTGCCGGACTCGCCGCTGATGAACACCGGGGCCTGGCTGCGGGCTAGCTTGCGGGTCTGGGTACGGAGTTTGCGGATTTGAGGCGAATCGCCCAGCAGCAGCCCGGGTTCGTCCACGGCCTCGTCCTGGTCCGGCTTGGGTGGTGACAGCTTGAGCGCGCTGTTCACCAGTTCCCGCAGTCGGGGCAGTTCCACCGGCTTGGACACGAAGTCAAAGGCACCGGCCTTCAGGGATTCGATCGCCGTGTCCATGTTGCCGTAGGCGGTGATGACGGCAACCGGGGTTGCCGACGCGTGTTCCTGAATCCATTGGACCAGTTCGATGCCGTTGCCATCGGGCAGGTTCATGTCGGTCAGGCACAGTTGGCAGGCGTGGTCGGTCAGTAACTTGCGGGCCGTGCTCAGGTCCGGTGCCGTCAGGGCGGTGATGCCCATCCGGGTCAGGGTGATCTCCAGCAGGTCCCGGATATCTGGTTCGTCGTCAACAATCAGCGCGGTCTGGGTGGTCATCGATGTCGAAGTTTCCATGTTGTTTTGCGGGTGCCGAATCTCCTCTGGCACCGTGTTAAATCAGCCGTCCCGGATGAGCGAAGGTGATGCGGAAACAGCAGCCTGGCTGTCCATCCTTGACCAGGGACAAATGGGCCTGATTAGACTCGCACAGTTCCCGGGCCAGATAAAGACCGAGGCCGGTGCCGCCTTTGTCGGTGGTAAAGAAAGGTTCGAAAACCGAGCCATGGTGCTCCTCCGCGATACCGGGGCCGAAATCCTGCACATCGACATAGGCCCGCTCACCGTCAACCGTCGCGCCGGCATGCACCCTGATCCGTCGTTCACCGGTGCGCAGGAAACTGTAGCGCAAGCCGTTGTCGCACAGGTTGACCATCACCTGTTCAACCTGGCTCTGGTCGAATCGCGCGGGCGGTGTGTCGGCGTCTACCACCAGGTCGATGAAGGTGGTGTCGGCATCGTCCTGGGTCTGGAGGAAATCGGCGCGGAACTGCTTCAGCCAATCGCCCAGGTCGATCAGGTCGGCGTTCGCCGCGCGCCGACGGGACAGGTCCAGCACGTTTTCCACAATGGTGTTCACCCGGCGGGAGTGTCGGCGGATGATGTCGAGCATCTGGTGGTCCGCCTTATCCAGGCTCGGGGACTCCTCCATCAGTTGCGCGGCATGACTGATGGCGCCCAGGGGGTTGCGGATTTCGTGGGCAATGCCGGCGGTCAGCCGGCCCAGTGAGGCCAGTTTCATCTGCTGTGCCTGCTGGGTCACTTTGCTGATGTCTTCGATGAAGACCAGAATGTGATCCCCCCGTTCCTGGTCGAGCCGGGTAAAGTTGGCCTGCAGAACCGGAGACGTCGGAAACGGTTGGAATGGCTCGATGCGCCGGTTCGGGTCGTTTAACCAGGTCTCAAGCCCGAGCTTCAGGACCTGGGGCAGGGTGCGCTGGGCGTCCGGCTGGCTGGGTTGATGGGCGTGAGCGCCAAACAACAGTTCCTCGGCCGCGGCATTGGCCAGTCGGATCTGGCCGTGGCGATCCAGCACCAAGATACCGGTGCGCATACGCTGGATGATCTGCCGGTTGATCTGTTCAAGCTCGGCGATGCTCTGGGCCCGGCTGCTGGCGAGGGCTTCGCTGCTGCGCATCCGGCGGGAGATCGACTGCAGCAGGAACGCGGCGGCGAAGTACAGGATGCCAAGCGAGCCAGCCCGCACGATGTCGTCACCGGAGTGACCCAGGGCCAGAACCGCCCAGCCGGATATGCCGAGTGAGCATATGGCGGCTAGGGCGGCGTAAAACACGCCCATCCGGCTTGGCGTCAGGATGTTGCCGGCGGCCACCGAGACGATAACCAGGTTGGCCAGGCCATTGGTGATGCCGGTACTGGTGAGCAGCAGCCAGTGCATGACCAGGATATCGAGCAGTATCGACAGGGTGATGTGCCGTCGGCTGGGCTGAAAGCCGGCCAAAATGATCAGCGCAATGAACGCGTTCAGGCCCAGATAGCCCGCGACGCCGGCCTGGTAGTAATCGAGAAAGCGAAACCGGCTGTCGAAGTTGACCGGATCCACGAACAGTAGGGCCAGCAGGATCAGACTGACCACCAGCCGATAGTGGTTGTAGATGCGGAACAGCTTGACCTGTTGCTGGTCGGAGCCGGGGTTCGCGGTGGCGAGCGCCGGGGAAGGTTGGTGTACTGCCATG
Source organism: Marinobacter qingdaonensis (assembly GCF_034555935.1). Lineage (NCBI taxonomy): Bacteria > Pseudomonadati > Pseudomonadota > Gammaproteobacteria > Pseudomonadales > Marinobacteraceae > Marinobacter > Marinobacter qingdaonensis. The sequence goes on along the minus strand of NZ_JAYDCJ010000005.1, from coordinate 14,564 downwards.
GTCTGAACAAATCCGCTGCTGGTCGGGAGAAATCCTTGTACTTGGGAGGTTATAATAGCCTTTTCGTGGCAATGAGTTATAGGAGCCAAACTATGTCCGTTTCCGGGAGTGCTTCCACCCCGTCCCCATCCCCTCAGAATCTGCGGGTGGTTATGGCCCAGCTGGACTTCCTGGTGGGCGACATTCCCGGCAATACCGAGCGGGTGATCGGGGCAGCCCGGCGAGCAAGTACGGAGCACCAGGCCGACGTGGTGGTGTTTCCGGAACTCTGCCTGACTGGTTATCCCCCGGAGGATCTGCTCTTGCGGCCCAGTCTCGAGCTGCGCGTGCAGGAAGCCCTGCAGCGTCTGCAGGACGAGCAGCTGGCCCCGGCCATCGTCATTGGCGCGCCCATCAGGGAAGGTGCGCTGCTCTACAACGCCGCCGTTGTGATCGAGCAGGGTGCCATCACGGGCCGCTATTTCAAACGCTTTCCGCCCAATTACCAGGTCTTTGACGAGAAACGTTACTTCGCCGATGGGGGCGATGTGGTCACCCTGAACATTCGGGGTGTCCCGGTCGGCATCACCGTCTGCGAGGACATCTGGAAAGACGGTCCGGTCGAGGAGGCGGCGGCTGCCGGTGCGCGGCTGATTCTGAACCTGAATGCCTCACCCTACGATCTGGACAAACAGGCCCGCCGCAAGGCCCTGCTTGAACGCAAGTCGCGCGAAAACCGGGTCAGTATTGTCTATGTGAATCTGGTCGGCGGTCAGGACGAACTGGTGTTCGACGGCGGTTCCATGGTCTTTGACCACTCCGGTGCGCTGGTGGTCGAGGCCCCGCAGTTCAGCGACGGGCTCTTCCCCGTCGACTTCCTGTGTGAACACCATTGCCAGCCAGTCTCCCAGCCATTGCCGGCCGAGCCCAGTGTTGAGGCCAATGTCTACAGCGCGCTGGTGACCGGGGTGCGTGATTACGTCAACAAGAATGGCTTCAAGTCGGTTGTGCTGGGGCTGTCCGGCGGCATTGATTCGGCCGTCACCCTGGCGGTGGCGGTGGATGCCCTGGGCCCCGACCGGGTACGGGCAGTCATGATGCCGTTCCGGTATACCTCCAGCATGAGTCTCGAAGACGCCGAGGCCGAGGCCCGGGCGCTGGGCGTCCAGTACGACGTGTTCTCCATCGAGCCGATGTACGACGCCTTTATGGCCAGCCTGGCCGGACCGTTCGAGGGCACCAGCCCGGACACCACCGAGGAAAATCTGCAGGCCCGACTGCGTGGCGTGCTGTTGATGTCTTTGTCCAACAAGTTCGGCTCGCTGGTGCTGACCACCGGCAATAAAAGCGAGATGGCGGTGGGCTATTCAACCCTGTACGGGGATATGGCCGGCGGCTTTGATGTCCTGAAGGATGTGCCCAAGACCCTGGTGTTTCGCCTGGCCAACTACCGCAATACGGTGTCGCCGGTGATTCCGGAGCGGGTCATTACCCGGCCGCCGTCGGCGGAACTGGCGCCGGACCAGAAGGACGAGGACAGTCTGCCGGGCTACGACATCCTGGACCAGATTCTCAATCTCTACGTCGAGCGTGATTTCAGTGCCGATGCCATCGTGGCCGAGGGCTTTGCCCGCGCCGACGTGGACCGGGTAATCCGGCTGGTGGACATCAACGAGTACAAGCGTCGGCAGGCGCCCATTGGCGTGCGCATCACCGAGAGAGGATTTGGCAAGGACCGCCGCTATCCCATCACCAACGGATGGAAGAGCGGCAAATAGACGGGCAAAGGCGGTGGGCGACTACTCGTCGCCCATCAGGCCGAAGGTGACCACGCTGGACAGTGACCGATTCTCGCGCTTGAGCACATCCGCGTCGAATTCACCGTCGTCGTTGAACGCTTCGCTGTTCGGGAAGTTGGTTCTGAGCAGGGCAATGGCGTCCTGGCTGCCTTTTTTCAGTTCCAGGAATCGGAAGGTTTCGGCCAGGATGATCAGTGCCTCTTCCACCACCGGCGAGGTCGGGTAGTTTTCGACGATGTGACGGGCCCGGTTGTTGGCCGCCACGTACGCCTCGCGTTTGATGTAGTAGCGGGCGGCGTAGATCTCCAGCTCCGCCATGCGGTTGCGGATGGCGATCATACGCTGACGGGCGTCGGCCACGTACTGACTGTCCGGATAGCGGTTCAGCAGCTCTGAAAAATCCTGGAAAGCCTGGCTCTGTTCGCCGGGGTCCCGGGCCGACACGTCAACCGGGAAATAGCGCGCGGCCAGCCCCACGTCCAGGTTGTAAGACGCCAGGCCGCGCATGTACAGGGCGTAGTCGGCGTGCTCGCTCTGGGGGTTCAGGCGCATGAAACGATCCGCGGCCGCCCGGGCCCCTTCCAGGTCCAGATTCTGGTAGCGGGCGAAAATCAGGTCCAACTGGGCCTGCTCGGCGTAGCGGCCGAACGGGTAGTAGGTCTCCAGGGCGTCCAGGTTCTCCTCGGCCTCGTTGAAATTACCGGAGTTCATGGCCTCACGGGCATTCTCGTAGTAGGTCTTTTCCGGCAGAACCTCCTCCTGTCGGTTGGAGGCGCAGGCGCTGATCATGGCCACCAGGGTGGTCAGCAGCAGTAAACGGACAACTGATCTCATGCCGGAATCCCGTATAATGTCGATAAATTCAAAACCGCCGCCATTGTAGCGGGGAAGCGCGCACATGTGCAGCGTGCATCTGACTGTTTGTCATTTCTTGCCAAACGATAACACACCGGCCCCGGGGGCTTAATGTCATCAGAAAACCGAATTACCGCCAGCTTCGTTGTACCACCCGATCTGAGTGATCGCCGGCTGGATCAGGCCGCGGCCGAATTGATGCCGGAACATTCCCGGTCGCGCCTGCAGGGCTGGATCAAGAGCGGGGCCTTGACGGTCAACGGCGAACAGCGCAAGCCCCGGGACAAGGTCATGCTCGACGACCGGCTCGACCTCGATGCCGAACCCGAAGCCCAGGTAAGCTGGCAGGCGGAAGAAATATCCCTCGACATCGTCTACGAGGATGAGCACCTGCTGGTGATCAACAAACCGGCGGGGCTGGTGGTGCATCCGGCCGCCGGCCACGCCGACGGCACCTTGGTGAACGCACTGCTCAATTACGCCCCGGAAGTGGAGAACCTGCCCCGGGCCGGCATCGTGCACCGGCTGGACAAGGATACCTCCGGCATCATGGTCGCGGCCCGCAGCCTGGTGGCGCACACCTCACTGGTTGACCAGCTCCAGACCCGCACCATGGGCCGGGAATACGATGCCCTGGTGGTCGGCACCCTGACCGGAGGCGCCACCGTGGATGCGCCCATTGGTCGCCACCCCCGGGAACGGAAGAAGATGGCGGTGGTGCCGACCGGCAAGGCCGCCGTTACTCACTACCGACTGTTCGAACGGTTTGCCGCCCACACCCACGTGCGCTGCAAACTGGAAAGCGGGCGCACCCACCAGATCCGTGTTCATATGGCCCACGTCAAACATCCGCTGGTCGGAGACCCGCTGTATGGCGGCCGCCTGCGCTTGCCCAAGGGCACGACTGAGGAGCTGCGCGAGGCCCTGGCGGCGTTCAATCGCCAGGCGCTGCACGCCCGCCAGTTGACCCTAGAACACCCGGAAACCGGAGAAATCCTGTCCTGGGAAGTGCCGCTGCCGGACGATATGGTGCAACTGCTTGCGGTGCTGCGCCAGCATGCCGCAGAGCTTGACCGCCGTGAGTTCTGAGCCGCGTCTGATTCGGCCCGAGTGGCCCGCGCCGGCCAACGTTCGCGCCATCAGCACGACCCGGGCTGGCGGTGTCAGCGGCGCGCCCTGGGACTCATTGAACCTGGGCAGTCACGTGGGCGACGATGCCGACCACGTTCGGGAAAACCGCCGTCGGCTGGCCCGCGCCCTGCAACTGGAGGACGACGCCATTGCCTGGTTGTCCCAGGTGCACGGTACCGGGTTGGTCCGGTTGCCGGCACCCGGCGTGCCGGAGGCCGATGCCGCCCTGGCCGACCAGCCGGGCCAGGTTTGCGCCATCATGACCGCCGATTGTCTGCCGGTACTGTTCTGCAACCGGTCTGGAACCCGGGTCGCCGCTGCCCACGGCGGCTGGCGTGGCCTGTGTGATGGCGTCCTCGAAGCCGTGGTTGCCGGCTTCGAGGAGCCCGCCGGAGAGTTGCTGGCCTGGCTCGGGCCGGCCATCGGCCCCGGGCATTTCGAGGTGGGGCCCGAGGTGCGCGCCGCGTTTGTGGCCCAGGATGCCCGGGCAGATGCGGCCTTCTCCGCACAGGGCGCACGCCCAGGTCACTGCATGGCCAACATTTACGAGCTGGCTCGGCTGCGGCTGGCGGCAGCCGGCGTGACCCAGATTTACGGTGGCTCACTGTGCACCGTGTCGGACCCTGAACGCTTCTATTCCTACCGCCGGGATGGCCAGACTGGTCGCATGGCCTGCCTGATTTGGCTGGCCGACTGATGCCGCTCTGAGCGGATCTTGATGTCCGTCAATCTTCCCGTCGCTTGCCATGCCCGCCGCTTGAAGTCCCCCCGCTTGCCCCTACATTAAGAATCAAAGCCCGACGGATGTTGGCGTGGCCTGCGCCGCGCCGACCTCTCGGATCACCGAATTGGGGAACGAAATCTATGAGAATCGACAAACTCACCAGTCGGCTGCAGACCGCCCTGGCGGATGCCCAATCGCTTGCGGTCGGCAAGGACCATAATTTCATTGAGCCAGTGCACCTGATGCAGGCACTGCTCGATCAGGACGGCAGCTCCATCAAGCCCCTGCTGAAGCAGGCGGGGGCAGAGCCCGGGCGGATTCGCCAGGCCATTGCCCGCGAACTTGAGCATCTGCCGGAGGTGCAGGGGTCGGCCGGCGATGTCGCCATGTCCAATGACATGGGGCGGCTGTTCAACATTGCCGACAAGCTGGCCCAGAAGCGCAAGGACCAGTTCATTTCCAGCGAACTGCTGCTGTTGGCGGCGCTGGAGGATCGGGGCACGCTCGGTCGTGTGCTGCGAGAGCAGGGGCTGGACAAAGCCGCGCTGGAAAAGGCCATTGATGAGGTCCGGGGCGGCGACACCGTGAACGACGCCGGTGCGGAAGAGAACCGTCAGGCCCTGTCCAAATACACCATCGATCTGACCGAGCGCGCGGAGGCGGGCAAGCTGGACCCGGTGATCGGTCGGGACGACGAGATCCGTCGCACCATCCAGGTGTTGCAGCGCCGTCGCAAGAACAACCCGGTGCTGATTGGTGAGCCCGGCGTGGGTAAGACCGCCATCGTGGAGGGGCTGGCCCAGCGCATCGTCAATGGTGAGGTGCCCGATGGTCTGAAGGACAAGAAAGTGCTGTCCCTGGACATGGGCGCGCTGATTGCCGGCGCCAAGTTCCGGGGTGAATTCGAGGAGCGCCTGAAAGCGGTGCTGAACGAGTTGGCCAAGCAGGAAGGCCAGATCATCCTGTTCATCGACGAGATTCACACCATGGTGGGTGCCGGCAAAGCCGAGGGTTCGATGGATGCCGGCAACATGCTGAAGCCGGCGCTGGCCCGAGGAGAGCTGCACTGCGTGGGCGCGACCACCCTGGACGAATACCGGGAAAACATCGAGAAGGATGCCGCCCTGGAGCGTCGATTTCAGAAGGTGCTGGTCAGCGAGCCCAACGAGGAAGACACCATCGCCATCCTGCGCGGCCTGAAAGAGCGCTACGAGGTGCACCACGGGGTCGAGGTCACCGACGGTGCCATCATCGCCGCGGCCAAGTTGTCCCACCGTTACATCACCGACCGGCAGCTGCCCGACAAGGCCATTGACCTGGTCGATGAGGCGGCCAGTCAGATTCGCATGGAGATGGACTCCAAGCCCGAGGCCCTTGACCGCCTAGAGCGGCGGCTGATTCAGCTGAAGATTGAGCGCGAGGCGCTGAAAAAAGAGACCGATGCCGCCTCCAAGAAACGATTGGAGGAACTGTCCGGTGTGATTACCGGTGTCGAGCGGGAATACGCCGATCTGGAAGAGGTCTGGAACACCGAAAAAGCGGCGCTCCACGGTTCCCAGAAGATCAAGAGCCAGCTCGAGCAGGCCCGTATCGATCTGGAGAACGCCCGTCGCGCCGGGGACCTGGGCAAGATGTCCGAGCTGCAGTACGGCCAGATTCCGGAGCTGGAGCGGCAGCTCGACATGGCCAGCCAGGCCGAGATGATGGAGATGAAGCTGCTGCGCAACCGCGTGACCGACGAGGAAATCGCCGAAATCGTCTCCAAGTGGACCGGCATTCCGGTATCGAAAATGCTGGAAGGCGAGCGTGACAAGCTGATGCGGATGGAAGAGGCGCTTCACGGCCGGGTCATCGGCCAGGATGAGGCCGTCGAGGCGGTCTCCAACGCCGTGCGGCGATCCCGTGCCGGACTGTCCGATCCCCATCGGCCGAACGGCTCCTTCCTGTTCCTGGGACCGACCGGGGTGGGCAAGACCGAGCTGTGCAAATCCCTGGCGTCGTTCCTGTTCGATACCGAAGAGGCCATGGTTCGGATCGACATGTCGGAATTCATGGAGAAGCACTCGGTCGCCCGCCTGATCGGTGCGCCTCCCGGCTACGTCGGTTACGAGGAGGGCGGTTACCTCACCGAAGCCGTGCGCCGTCGGCCTTATTCCGTGTTGCTGCTGGACGAAGTGGAGAAAGCGCACCCGGACGTATTCAACATCCTGCTGCAGGTGCTGGAGGATGGCCGGCTGACCGACGGCCAGGGCCGAACCGTGGATTTCCGCAACACGGTGATCGTCATGACCTCCAACCTAGGGTCCGACATCATCCAGCAGAAAGCGGGTGAGGAGAATTACGAGGCCATGAAGTCTGCGGTCATGGAGGTGGTGGGGACCCACTTCCGGCCGGAGTTCATCAACCGGGTGGATGAGGTGGTGGTGTTCCACCCGCTGGCGGAAAATCAGATCCAGGGCATTGCCCGCATCCAGATCGAGGCCCTGAGCAAACGGTTAACCGATCAGGATATGAAGCTGGAGCTGGATGACGCCGCCATGGAACTGCTCGCCGAGGTTGGCTACGACCCGGTTTATGGGGCGCGGCCCTTGAAGCGGGCCATCCAGCGGATGATCGAGAACCCGCTGGCGCAGCGGCTGCTGCAGGGTGAGTTCGTGCCCGGGGATACCATTCGCGGGACGGTGAGCGAGCATCAGCTGGTGTTTTCCAAGGGTTAACTGAACTGGGGGAGGCAGCTGTTCATCGTCTGCCTCCCCGGTTCTTTCACTACTGCATTGTTTGGGCAGATTGCGGACCGCAATTTTCTTGGGCGATCTGACGCGCTTTGGCGCGCTGTTCGGCTATTTCTTCCGGTGACAGATACCGTTGCTCGCCGTTTTCCTCGACCCGAATCCGGGCATTGCTGTCGATCGCGTCCAGATTGGCGCGTGCGGTCGCGCAGTTTGCTTCCCGCTGCTTGGCTTGCGCCTCCTGGACCGCTCTCGACCGCTGGCTTACAGCCTGGTCATCCTGACGTTGTTGCAGCTCCTTCAGCTGCTCCTGCGGACTTTTGCGCTCTGAACCCGATTGCGATGCGGTCCCGGAGCGTACATTCAGTTTCTCGGACTGTTTCCCGGTCGGCTGCCTGTCGCCAAAGTGGGTCACGCCGTTTTCATCCGTCCATTTATAAACGGAAGCGGCCAGGGCGAGGCCAGGTGCGGATGCAATAAGAAGGGTCAGCGTCAAGATTTTCTTGTTCATGGCTTTACTCGTCGTCTGGTCACTGCGCCCGGTGGTCGGCCAATTCCAGCCGCCAGGTCCTTGATTCCGTCGATGCTTGGTTATCATGCCATCCAAATCGGGATTTTTCTTCCGTCTGGTTCAAAACTCTGTAGGCAATTGGTGGTGGTTGGCCAAACCCGAGGCCAGAAAGGCGCTGGAAAGGCGTGGCGCCTATTGACAGGGAGTTTCCCGCTGTCAGAATTACCGATTGCCTGAAGACTGGGGTCAATACGGCAGGCAATCCCGAGCGAGTATCCCCCGTTTAACACCACACTGAACGCACCGCGCCGTCGTCGCGGGATGGTTGTTGCTTACGTGCAACCCGTTGATTGGCCGTTCTCCGCAACCCTCAGGAGGGCGGCTGGCCAGGAGACAACCTCTTACAAGGTGTGGAGGAGTAGCCGGTTCCGCTTTCACAAGAAGCAGGGAAACCGTGAATCCAGGCAACCGGGCGTGGCCCGGCTCATTCACTCGTAGAAGAGGGTAGAAAACCGTGGAGTTATTGTCTGGCGCCGATATGCTGATTCGCTCCCTGCAGGACGAAGGGATCGAATACATATACGGCTATCCGGGTGGTGCAGCGCTGCATATCTATGACGCGTTGTTCAGGCAGGACAAAGTCAAGCACATTCTGGTTCGGCACGAGCAGGCAGCGGTCCATATGGCCGACGGCTATGCCCGGGCGACCGGAAAACCAGGTACCGTACTGGTGACCTCGGGTCCTGGAGCCACCAACACCATTACCGGCATCGCCACCGCCTTTATGGATTCCATCCCCATGGTGGTTCTGTGCGGTCAGGTTGCATCCACACTGATTGGTGAGGACGCCTTCCAGGAAACCGACATGATCGGTGTTTCGCGGCCGGTCGTTAAGCACAACCTCAGTGTCCGTCATCCGGAAGAGATTCCGGAGGTGATTCGCAAGGCCTACTACATCGCGGCAACCGGCCGTCCTGGCCCGGTGGTTGTTGATATCCCCAAGGATATGACCACGCCGAACGAGCGCTACGAATACGCTTACCCGAAAAAGGTGAAGCTGCGCTCCTACAATCCGGCCATCCGTGGCCACGCCGGGCAAATCAAGAAAGCGGTCGACATGCTGCTGGCGGCCCGTCGCCCGGTGATCTACGCCGGCGGCGGCGTCATTCTCGGCAAGGCCTCCGACCAGTTGACGGATCTGGTGCGCACCCTCGGGTACCCCATTACCAACACCCTGATGGGTATTGGCTGCTACCCGGCCAGCGACAAGCAACACCTCGGCTGGCTTGGCATGCACGGCACCTATGAAGCCAATATGGCGATGCACCATTCGGATCTCATTCTCTGCGTCGGCGCGCGGTTCGATGACCGTGTCACCAACGCGACCGAGAAGTTCTGTCCGGGCGCGCGCATCATCCACATCGACATCGACCCGGCTTCCATCTCCAAGACCGTCGATGCCGACGTGCCCATTGTGGGCCCGGTTGATGCGGTGCTGAAAGAGATGCAGGCCTTGGTCAAGGAAAGCAAAGCCAAGCCGGACGCCGATGCCATCGCGGCCTGGTGGAAGCAGATCGACGAGTGGCGTGCCTTCCATGGCATGCGCTACGAGACCAGCGACGATGTCATCAAGCCTCAGGAAGTCATCGAGCTGCTGTGCCGGCTGACCAACGGCGAGGCGTTCGTCACCTCGGACGTGGGGCAGCACCAGATGTTTGCGGCCCAGTACTACAAGTTCGACAAGCCCAACCGGTGGATCAACTCCGGTGGTCTGGGCACCATGGGCTTTGGTCTGCCGGCCGCCATGGGTGTCAAGCTGACCCACCCGGACGACGAAGTGCTGTGCATTACCGGTGAAGGCAGTATCCAGATGAATATCCAGGAGCTGTCCACCTGCAAGCAGTACAACCTGCCGGTGAAGATCATCAACCTGAACAACCAGGCCCTGGGCATGGTCAAGCAGTGGCAGGACATGAACTACGAGTCCCGTCATTCCCAGTCCTACATGGAGTCCCTGCCGGACTTCACCAAGCTGGCGGAAGCCTATGGCCATAAGGGCGTGGTGATCGACAAGAAAGCCGATCTCGAAACCAAGCTGAAAGAAGTGCTGGCGATGAAGGATGAGCTGGTGTTTGTCGACATTTATGTGGACCGCTTTGAGCACGTCTATCCGATGCAGGTAGCCCGCGGGTCCATGAAGGACATGTGGCTCAGCAAGACGGAGAGGGTGTGATCATGCGTCGAATCATTTCCGTTCTGCTTGAAAACGAACCTGGCGCGCTGTCCCGTGTGGTCGGGCTGTTTTCCCAGCGCAACTACAACATTGAAACCCTGACCGTGGCCCCGACCGAGGACGAGACCCTGTCCCGTCTGACGGTAACCACCACCGGGTCGGACAAGGTCATCGAGCAGATCACCAAGCAGCTCAACAAGCTCATCGAAGTGGTCAAGCTGGTGGACCTGACCGAGGGCTCCCACATCGAGCGCGAGCTGATGCTGGTCAAGCTCAAGGCCACCGGCTCCCAGCGAGCTGAAATCAAGCGTACCGTGGATATCTTCCGGGGCCAGATCGTCGATGTCACCAGCTCGGTCTATACCGTGCAGCTGGCGGGCGACAGCGAAAAGCTGGATGGCTTTATCCAGGCAGTGGGTACGTCCGGTGTGCTTGAAGTGGTGCGCACCGGTGTCTCGGGTATTGCCCGCGGCGAGAAGGTACTCAGCCTGTAACGGCTATTGATACGAATCGAACATCATGGCCCGATGGGGCCACTATAAATAACAGAGGTTTGTCATGCAGGTTTATTACGATAAGGATTGTGATCTTTCCATCATCCAGGGCAAGAAAGTTGCTGTCATCGGTTTCGGTTCCCAGGGCCACGCCCACGCGTGCAACCTGAAGGAATCCGGTGTGGACGTGACCGTTGGTCTGCGTCCGGGTTCTTCATCCATTGCCAAGGCTGAAGCCTATGGCCTGAAGACCAGCGACGTGCCTTCCGCTGTCGCCGCAGCCGATGTGGTCATGGTTCTGACCCCTGACGAGTTTCAGTCTCAGCTGTACAAGGCCGAGATCGAGCCGAACCTGAAGCAGGGTGCCACCCTGGCGTTCGCCCACGGTTTTGCCATCCACTACAACCAGATCGTTCCGCGCAAAGATCTGGACGTGATCATGGTTGCTCCGAAGGCACCGGGCCACACCGTGCGCACCGAGTTCGCCAACGGCGGCGGTATTCCTGACCTGATCGCGATTTTCCAGGACGCCTCCGGCAACGCCAAGAACGTGGCTCTGTCCTACGCCAGCGGCATCGGCGGCGGTCGGACCGGCATCATCGAGACCACCTTCAAGGATGAGACCGAAACCGATCTGTTCGGTGAGCAGGCGGTTCTGTGTGGTGGCGCCGTTGAGCTGGTCAAGGCCGGTTTCGAGACCCTGACCGAGGCAGGTTACGCGCCGGAAATGGCCTACTTCGAGTGTCTGCACGAGCTCAAGCTGATCGTCGACCTGATGTACGAAGGCGGCATCGCCAACATGAACTACTCCATCTCCAACAACGCGGAGTATGGCGAGTACGTGACTGGCCCGGAAGTCATCAACGAGCAGTCCCGTGAAGCCATGCGCAACGCCCTGAAGCGCATCCAGAGCGGTGAGTACGCCAAGATGTTCATCTCCGAAGGCGCACTGAACTACCCGTCCATGACCGCGCGTCGTCGCCAGAACGCCGCTCACGAGATCGAAACCGTGGGTGAAAAGCTGCGCGGCATGATGCCGTGGATCTCCGCGAACAAGATCGTGGATAAGGACAAGAACTGATCGGGTTTCCGACTGGTTCTGGAAAAACGCGGCCCGGGTGGCCGCGTTTTTCGTATATACTCCGCCCAAATGCTTTCCGGAGTTGTGGGAATGACTGACGAGAAGAAAAACGCCGATGTGAGCGCCCAGCAGGGGCGGGCCGAGCACAAGCCAACGGCCGAGTACGAAGTCGAGGCCGGGGAAGTGGTTGAAGAGGAGCTGGTGGAAGGTGCGCCGGTGCGGCGCAAAGGTATATACCTGTTGCCCAATGCCTTGACCACGGCGTCACTGTTTTCAGGGTTCTACGCGATCGTCTCGGCGGCCAACGGCATGTTTGACAACGCCGCCATTGCCATCTTCGTGTCCATGATTCTCGACGGACTGGATGGTCGCGTGGCGCGCATGACCAATACCCAGAGCAAATTCGGCGAAGAGTACGATTCCCTGGCCGATATGGTGGCGTTTGGTGTGGCCCCGGGCCTGGTCGCCTTCTTCTGGTCCCTGAACGGCCTGGGCAAGGTCGGCTGGGCCATCACCTTCATCTACGTTGCCGGTGCGGCCCTGCGGCTGGCGCGATTCAATACTCAGATCGGCTCGGTCGACAAGAAATACTTTGTTGGTTTGCCGAGTCCTGCGGCCGCCGCCTGTGTGGCCGGATTGGTCTGGTGTTTCCACCTGTTCGAGCCCGCTTCCTGGTTGACGCTGTTGACCATAGTGGTGGTCGGTGGCACCGGTGTGATGATGGTGAGCAACATTCTGTACCGCAGTTTCAAGGATCTGGACATGCGCGGTCGGGTACCGTTTGCAGCCATCTTGTTGGTGGTACTGATCTTCGTGGTGATCGCGCTGGATCCGGCGACCGTACTCTTCACCGGTTTCCTGATTTACGCCCTGTCCGGGCCAGTGCGCGCCCTGTTCCGCAGAAAGCCTCGCCGCGCTCCGGGCACGTCGTCCTGAAGCGCTGACGCCGGGTCCCACGACCCGGGAATTTTGAACGGAACCTCCGGTCAACTTCCTCAGTGCTTAACGCCCGTGGATTGAACGGAGAGTTCCGATGCTCATCAAGAAACGCCCGGCCTGGGCCATTCCATCCAGCGAGATTACCCCCGAGCCCATTTACCGTGCCCGGCGCGAATTCATGACCGGCACCCTGGCCGGCGCGCTCACCCTGTCTCTGTCGCCGCTGCTCGCTTCGGGCGCGCGAGCCTCGACCCTTGAGCCTCTGGACTTCACGGCGGCCAGTCGGTTTTCGACCGACGAAAAGAAAACACCGTTCGAAGACGTAACCCGCTACAACAACTTCTACGAGTTCGGTACCGGTAAGGACGATCCCGCCAAGTACGCGCATGAAATGTCGGTGGACCCCTGGTCGGTGGTCGTGGAAGGCGAGTGTGCCCGGCCCGGCCGTTACGATTTTGATCAGTTACTGAAGCCGGGTAACTATGAGGAACGGGTGTATCGGCTGCGGTGTGTCGAAGCCTGGTCCATGGTGATTCCCTGGATAGGCGTACCGCTCGCGACCTTCTTGCAGCGGTTCGAGCCGACGTCAAAAGCCAAGTACGTCTATTTCGAAACCCTCCACGATCCCGAGCAGATGCGGGCCCAGCGCTCCTTGTTCAGCACCATCGACTGGCCCTACCAGGAGGGGCTGCGGATGGACGAAGCCATGAACGAGCTGTCGTTTCTGGCGGTCGGGCTCTACGGCAAGAGCCTGCCCAACCAGAATGGCGCGCCGGTCCGGCTGGTGGTGCCGTGGAAGTATGGCTTCAAGAGCATCAAGTCGATCGTAAAGATCCGGTTTCAGGAAGCACGCCCGAAAACCACTTGGGAAATGATCGCGCCCCAGGAGTACGGCTTCTATGCCAACGTGAATCCGGAGGTGGACCACCCCCGCTGGAGCCAAAAGCGGGAACGCCGACTGCCCTCGGGCCTGTTTTCTCCAAACTGGATTGAGACCCGCAAGTTCAACGGTTACGGAGAACAGGTGGCGGGCCTCTACAAGGGCATGGACTTGCGGACCTATTACTGATGCCCATGACGGTTCGGAGCCGAGACCCCAGGTGGTTGCTGCTCTTCCGCCTGGGAGTCGCCGTCCTTGCTCTGGTCCCGTTGCTGATGTTGCTGGGGCGCATCCTCACTCGAGACCTGGGGCCGGACCCGGGGCAGGTGATCACCGAGTCGTTCGGGCTTGCTGCCTTCCAGTTGTTGTTGGCGACCTTATGCATGACCCCATTGAAAAGATGGACCGGATGGTCGGGCTGGATCAGGGTGCGCCGGATGCTCGGTTTGTTCGCGTTTTTCTATGCTTGCCTGCACGTGCTGTCCTTTCTCCAGTTCATTCTCGGCTGGACCGATTTGTGGGCGACCTTCACCAAACGTCCTTACATCATCCTCGGCGCATTCGCCTTTCTGAGCCTGGTCCCATTGGCTCTCACGTCCACCAAAGGCATGGTCAAGCGCCTGGGAAAGCGATGGAAGCCCCTGCATCGATTGATCTACGTGGCGGTCGTCTTTGCCTGGCTCCATTTTGTCTGGCAGGCCCGAAGTGACATCGGTGAGATGGTCGGTTACGGGGTGATGCTGGTGTGTCTGTTGGCGCTTCGGGGTGTCTGGTTTGGTTGGTCGACCCTGATCCCCCTGAGAAAGGGCTGAAACTGCTCAAACAGTGCTCGATCTGGTGGCTTTTTAACCGTCCATGTAGGTGGAAACCGAAACCCCGATAAATAAATCAAAAAACCGCGTTGACAGTTTCTCTGACGCCTGTAGAATGCGCACCACTTCTGAGGGACAAGCCACTGACGCAGCGGCCAACCAAAGAAGCAACCGTTTGAAAAGCTTGAAGAAATTGAGTTTCAAAATTCTTCAGAAGGCGGTTGACAAGGTAGCGATTCGCTGTAGAATGCGCGCCTCGAAACAAGCAGTAAGCCGGTTAGATTTTCGGCGGTTTTCGGAAGCGGAAACGAGTTGAAAATAAACGGTTGACAAGGCGGCGAAGCGATGTAGAATACGCGGCCTTGATTGAGCAACGGCTCAAACGCTCTTTAAAAAG
>NZ_JAYDCJ010000004.1 GCF_034555935.1 Marinobacter qingdaonensis | reverse complement strand
CTTTCATCGCCTCTGACTGCCAAGGCATCCACCGTATGCGCTTAGTTGCTTGACTATATAACCCCAAGACAACTGCGAACCCGAAGGTTCCAGTTTTCCTGAAGCGATATAACAACCACTTCAACGACAACACCGGATAACGCTTGAAATCGCTATCACTGATTATCGAATTCCGGAGATAATGGAATCCAATAATCGGTATTTCTATCTCGTCCAATTTGTTAAAGAGCAAATCTGACCCAGTGATCAGAAAGAAGGGCTTCGAACTTGTCGTCAAGTTGAAACACTTGTTTCTGCACACTGCTAACCGGAGTTAGTCAGTAAGTTTTGGTGGAGCTAGGCAGGATCGAACTGCCGACCTCCTGCGTGCAAGGCAGGCGCTCTCCCAGCTGAGCTATAGCCCCATTTAAGCTACCTCAAATTGTCTAACTCCAGGAGTTAAGCAATTTTGGTGGGTCTGGGTGGACTTGAACCACCGACCTCACCCTTATCAGGGGTGCGCTCTAACCACCTGAGCTACAGACCC
>NZ_JAYDCJ010000002.1:2808-4598 GCF_034555935.1 Marinobacter qingdaonensis | reverse complement strand
CACGAAATATCAGGACAGTGACTCGTCGAAATTGAGTTTTGTCTTGAGCAAGAATTGCGATTTTCGGATCGCTATATGATTTAAACTGAAGAGTTTGATCATGGCTCAGATTGAACGCTGGCGGCAGGCTTAACACATGCAAGTCGAGCGGTAACAGGGGGTGCTTGCACCCCGCTGACGAGCGGCGGACGGGTGAGTAATGCATAGGAAATTGCCCAGTAGTGGGGGATAGCCCGGGGAAACCCGGATTAATACCGCATACGTCCTTCGGGAGAAAGCAGGGGATCTTCGGACCTTGCGCTATTGGATGTGCCTATGTCGGATTAGCTAGTTGGTGGGGTAAAGGCCTACCAAGGCGACGATCCGTAGCTGGTCTGAGAGGATGATCAGCCACATCGGGACTGAGACACGGCCCGAACTCCTACGGGAGGCAGCAGTGGGGAATATTGGACAATGGGGGCAACCCTGATCCAGCCATGCCGCGTGTGTGAAGAAGGCTTTCGGGTTGTAAAGCACTTTCAGTGAGGAGGAAAACCTTATGGTTAATACCCATGAGGCTTGACGTTACTCACAGAAGAAGCACCGGCTAACTCCGTGCCAGCAGCCGCGGTAATACGGAGGGTGCAAGCGTTAATCGGAATTACTGGGCGTAAAGCGCGCGTAGGTGGTTTGATAAGCGAGATGTGAAAGCCCCGGGCTTAACCTGGGAACGGCATTTCGAACTGTCAGGCTAGAGTATGGTAGAGGGTAGTGGAATTTCCTGTGTAGCGGTGAAATGCGTAGATATAGGAAGGAACACCAGTGGCGAAGGCGGCTACCTGGACCAATACTGACACTGAGGTGCGAAAGCGTGGGGAGCAAACAGGATTAGATACCCTGGTAGTCCACGCCGTAAACGATGTCAACTAGCCGTTGGGGATCTTGAATCCTTAGTGGCGCAGCTAACGCACTAAGTTGACCGCCTGGGGAGTACGGCCGCAAGGTTAAAACTCAAATGAATTGACGGGGGCCCGCACAAGCGGTGGAGCATGTGGTTTAATTCGACGCAACGCGAAGAACCTTACCTGGCCTTGACATGCAGAGAACTTTCCAGAGATGGATTGGTGCCTTCGGGAACTCTGACACAGGTGCTGCATGGCCGTCGTCAGCTCGTGTCGTGAGATGTTGGGTTAAGTCCCGTAACGAGCGCAACCCCTATCCCTAGTTGCTAGCAGTTCGGCTGAGAACTCTAGGGAGACTGCCGGTGACAAACCGGAGGAAGGTGGGGATGACGTCAGGTCATCATGGCCCTTACGGCCAGGGCTACACACGTGCTACAATGGTGCGTACAGAGGGCTGCAAACCCGCGAGGGGGAGCTAATCTCACAAAACGCATCGTAGTCCGGATCGGAGTCTGCAACTCGACTCCGTGAAGTCGGAATCGCTAGTAATCGCGAATCAGAATGTCGCGGTGAATACGTTCCCGGGCCTTGTACACACCGCCCGTCACACCATGGGAGTGGATTGCACCAGAAGTGGTTAGTCTAACCTTCGGGAGGACGATCACCACGGTGTGGTTCATGACTGGGGTGAAGTCGTAACAAGGTAGCCGTAGGGGAACCTGCGGCTGGATCACCTCCTTAAACGAAGCCGAATGCTTCGGTCAGAGTCCACACGAATTACTTGGTTGGCTGAATAAAGAGAGCAGATGGGTCTATCAGGCCCGTACCATTGGGTCTGTAGCTCAGGTGGTTAGAGCGCACCCCTGATAAGGGTGAGGTCGGTGGTTCAAGTCCACCCAGACCCACCAG
>NZ_JAYDCJ010000002.1:0-2713 GCF_034555935.1 Marinobacter qingdaonensis | reverse complement strand
GAACGCAGTTGTCTTGGGGTTATATAGTCAAGCAACTAAGCGCATACGGTGGATGCCTTGGCAGTCAGAGGCGATGAAAGACGTGGAAGCCTGCGATAAGGCTCGGGGAGCTGGCAAACAAGCTGTGATCCGGGCATCTCTGAATGGGGAAACCCACCCGATTTCGGTCGGGTACTGTGCACTGAATCCATAGGTGTACAGGGCGAACCGGGGGAACTGAAACATCTAAGTACCCCGAGGAAAAGAAATCAACCGAGATTCCCTCAGTAGCGGCGAGCGAACGGGGACCAGCCCTTAAGCTGAACAACTGGTAGGAGAAGGCTCTGGAAAGTGCCGCCATAGTGGGTGATAGCCCCGTATCCGAAACCTGAGTTCAGTGAAATCGAGTAGGACGGGACACGTGATATCCTGTCTGAACATGGGGGGACCATCCTCCAAGGCTAAATACTCCTGACTGACCGATAGTGAACCAGTACCGTGAGGGAAAGGCGAAAAGAACCCCTGTGAGGGGAGTGAAATAGATCCTGAAACCGTATGCGTACAAGCAGTCGGAGCGGACTTGTTCCGTGACGGCGTACCTTTTGTATAATGGGTCAGCGACTTATGTTCAGTGGCGAGGTTAACCGTTTAGGGGAGCCGTAGGGAAACCGAGTCTGAATAGGGCGATTTAGTCGCTGGGCATAGACCCGAAACCGGGCGATCTATCCATGAGCAGGTTGAAGGTGCCGTAACAGGCACTGGAGGACCGAACCCACTGTCGTTGAAAAGCCAGGGGATGACTTGTGGATCGGAGTGAAAGGCTAATCAAGCCCGGAGATAGCTGGTTCTCCCCGAAAGCTATTTAGGTAGCGCCTCGGACGAATACCACAGGGGGTAGAGCACTGTTTCGGCTAGGGGGTCATCCCGACTTACCAACCCGATGCAAACTCCGAATACCTGTGAGTACTATCCGGGAGACACACGGTGGGTGCTAACGTCCATCGTGAAGAGGGAAACAACCCAGACCGCCAGCTAAGGTCCCCAAGTACCAGTTAAGTGGGAAACGATGTGGGAAGGCTCAGACAGCTAGGAGGTTGGCTTAGAAGCAGCCACCCTTTAAAGAAAGCGTAATAGCTCACTAGTCGAGTCGGCCTGCGCGGAAGATGTAACGGGGCTCAAACTGGTCACCGAAGCTGCGGCTGCATACTTTGTATGCGGGGTAGGGGAGCGTTCTGTAAGCCTGCGAAGGTGTGTTGTAAAGCATGCTGGAGGTATCAGAAGTGCGAATGCTGACATGAGTAACGACAATGCGGGTGAAAAACCCGCACGCCGGAAGACCAAGGGTTCCTGCGCAACGCTAATCGGCGCAGGGTGAGTCGGCCCCTAAGGCGAGACCGAAAGGTGTAGTCGATGGGAAACGGGTTAATATTCCCGTACCTTGGATAGCTGCGATGGAGAGACGGAGAAGGCTAGGTGAGCCGGGCGACGGTTGTCCCGGTTTAAGCGTGTAGGGAGTGGACTTAGGCAAATCCGGGTCCACAATCTCGAGACGCGACGACGACTGCTCTTTTAGAGCGGGAAGTCATTGATGCCATGCTTCCAGGAAAATCTTCTAAGCTTCAGGCTATTCGAGACCGTACCCCAAACCGACACAGGTGGTCAGGTAGAGAATACCAAGGCGCTTGAGAGAACTCGGGTGAAGGAACTAGGCAAAATGGTGCCGTAACTTCGGGAGAAGGCACGCTGGTTGTATGTGAAACCCCCGCGGGTGGAGCAGAAGCCAGTCGAAGATACCAGGCCCCTGCGACTGTTTATTAAAAACACAGCACTCTGCAAACACGAAAGTGGACGTATAGGGTGTGACGCCTGCCCGGTGCCGGAAGGTTAATTGATGGGGTTAGCATTCGTGCGAAGCTCTTGATCGAAGCCCCGGTAAACGGCGGCCGTAACTATAACGGTCCTAAGGTAGCGAAATTCCTTGTCGGGTAAGTTCCGACCTGCACGAATGGCGTAACGATGGGGGCGCTGTCTCCACCCGAGACTCAGTGAAATTGAAATCGCCGTGAAGATGCGGTGTATCCGCGGCTAGACGGAAAGACCCCGTGAACCTTTACTATAGCTTCACAGTGAACTTTGAGCAGTTTTGTGTAGGATAGCTGGGAGGCTTTGAAGCGGTGACGCCAGTCATCGTGGAGCCAACCTTGAAATACCAGCCTGAGCTGTTTGAGGTTCTAACTTGGACCCCTTATCGGGGTTGAGGACACTGTGTGGTGGGTAGTTTGACTGGGGCGGTCTCCTCCCAAAGCGTAACGGAGGAGCACAAAGGTGGGCTAAGCATGGTCGGACATCATGCGGTTAGTGTAATGGCACAAGCCCGCTTAACTGCGAGACAGACACGTCGAGCAGGTGCGAAAGCAGGTCATAGTGATCCGGTGGTTCTGTATGGAAGGGCCATCGCTCAACGGATAAAAGGTACTCCGGGGATAACAGGCTGATACCGCCCAAGAGTTCACATCGACGGCGGTGTTTGGCACCTCGATGTCGGCTCATCACATCCTGGGGCTGAAGCCGGTCCCAAGGGTATGGCTGTTCGCCATTTAAAGTGGTACGCGAGCTGGGTTTAGAACGTCGTGAGACAGTTCGGTCCCTATCTGCCGTGGACGTTGGAGATTTGAGGAAAGCTGCTCCTAGTACGAGAGGACCGGAGTGGACGAACCTCTGGTGTTCGGGTTGT